>JBJMOZ010000087.1:0-5599 GCA_045803465.1 Gemmatimonadales bacterium
GAGGAGGACGAGCCGAGCGCGATCCGCGACACCCCCGCGCGGCGCGCCGCCTCGAGGACCGCGGCGGTGCCGGTGACGTTGGCCTGCGCGTACCCCACCGGGTCGGCAATCGAGGGCCGCACGCCCGCCCGCGCGGCGAGATGGGCGATGATGGTATCGGGGGTGAGCAACCGCTGGAGCGCCTCGACGTCGAGCATGTCCTGCTCGTGGAAGCGGAAGGCCGGCACCCGGCCCATCTCCCGCAGGTTGCGCTCCTTCATTCCGCGGGCGTAGAATGGGTCGAAATTGTCGATCCCCACCACGTCGTCGCCACGCCGCGCCAGTGCCTCGACCAGATGCGAGCCGATGAACCCCGCCGCCCCGGTGACGAGGACCCGGCTCACCGCGCGATCCGCCCGATCCCGTGGTACTCGAAGCCGAGCCCCGTCATCCGGGCCGGGTCGTAGAGGTTGCGGCCGTCGATGAGGAGCGGGCGCCGGAGCAGCTTCCGCACCCGCTCGAAATCCGGATTGCGGTAGACCAGCCACTCGGTCATGACCAGCAGTGCGTCGGCGCCGTGGGCGGCGCTGTAGGGATCGGCCGCGTACATCACCCGGTCGCCGAAGATGGCGCGTGCCGAGTCGGTGGCCTTCGGATCGTGCGTCTGCACGCGCGCGCCGGCCGCGAGCAGTCCCTCGATGAGCGGGATGGTCGGGCTCTCGCGCATGTCGTCGGTCTCGGCCTTGAAGGCGAGGCCCCAGACGCCCACGACCTTGCCGCGCATGTCGGCGCCGAGGTGCTGCCGGGTCTTCTCCAGCAGGACCAGCTTCTGCCGGGCGTTCGCGATCTCGACGGCCTCGAGCACGTCGGCGCTCACCTTCGCCTCCTGCGCCATGTGCACGAGCGCCTTCACGTCCTTCGGGAAGCAGGAGCCGCCGTACCCGGGCCCCGGATACAGGAACGCGCGCCCGATACGCTGGTCGCTGCCGATGCCGGCACGCACCAGGTTCACGTCGGCGCCGAGCGCCTCGCACAGCGCGGCCATCTGGTTCATGAACGAGATCCGCGTGGCGAGCATCGCGTTTGCGGCGTACTTCGTGAGCTCGGCCGAGCGGCGGTCCATGACGATGAAGCGATCGCCGCCGCGGCGCGTGAACGGCGCGTAGAGCGCCTCGAGCGTGGCCTGTGCGGCGTCGGTCTGCACGCCGATGATCACGCGGTCGGGACGCATGAAATCCTCGATGGCGGCGCCTTCCTTGAGGAACTCCGGATTGCTCGCCACGTCCACCGGGCAGCTGGTCGCCGCGCGGATGGCGGCCTCCACCCGGTCGGCGGTGCCGACCGGCACGGTGCTCTTGTTGACCACGAGCCGCGGCGCATTCATGGCGCGCCCGATCTCGCCCGCCACCTCGAGCACGTGGCTCAGGTCGGCCGACCCGTCCTCGTTGGGCGGCGTACCGACGGCGATGAAGACGACTTCGGCATCGCGCACCGCGCGCGTGAGATCGGTGGAGAACCGGAGCCGGCCTTCCGTCTGGTTTCGCCGGACGAGGTCCTCGAGTCCCGGCTCGTAGATCGGGACCTCGTTGCGCTGCAGGCGCTCGATCTTGCCCACGTCCCGGTCCACGCAGACGACATCGTTGCCCGTCTCGGCGAAGCAGGCCCCGGCCACGAGGCCCACGTATCCGCTGCCGATGACCGCTACGTGCACGCTCAGCGCACCTTGGCCAAGGCGTTGCGCGTGTCGACCACCACGGACGCGTGGCGCTTGACCATCGCGTAGTCGAGGTTCGTGTGGTCGGTCACGATCATCACGGCGTCGGATGCCTTCACCGCCTCGGCGGTGAGCGGCACCGACGACATGGTGTGGCCGTCCTCGGTGAACGACTTCACGAAGGGATCGTGGTACTTCACGTGCGCCCCGCGGCCCTCGAGCAGCCGGATGATGTCCAGCGCCGGGCTCTCGCGCATGTCGTCGATGTCCTTCTTGTACGCGACGCCCACGACGAGCACCTGCGCGCCCTTCACGGGCTTGCCCACCAGGTTGAGCTTGTCGGAAAGCTTCCGCACCCAGAAGAGCGGCATCTCGGTGTTCATCTCGCCGGCGAGGTCGATGAAGCGCGTCTTGTAATTGAGCCCGCGCATCTTCCAGGCGAGGTAGTGCGGGTCGATCGGGATGCAGTGCCCGCCGAGCCCGGGGCCCGGCAGGAACTTCATGAACCCGAACGGCTTGGTCGCCGCCGCCTCGATGACCTCCCACACGTCCACGCCCAGCAGGTCGCAGACGATGGCCATCTCGTTGACGAGGCCGATGTTCACGCTGCGGAAGGTGTTCTCGAGCAGCTTCACCAGTTCGGCCGCTTCCGTGGTCGTCACCGGGACCAGCGTGTCGATGGCCGGCTGGTAGAGCGCCGCCGCCACCGCGCTGCAGTTGGGCGTGATGCCACCGACCACCTTCGGCGTGTTGCGCGTCTGGTAGGTGGGGTTGCCGGGATCCACGCGCTCGGGGCTGAAGGCGAGGAAGAAGTCCTCTCCCACCTTGAGCCCGGTGGCCTCGAGCGCCGGCAGCATGATCTCGCGCGTGGTGCCGGGATACGTGGTGCTCTCGAGGATCACCGCCTGCCCGCGGCGCAGCGTCGCCTTCACCGCTTCGGTGGCGGCGACGATGAAGCTCACGTCGGGATCCTTGAACTTCGAGAGCGGCGTCGGCACGCAGATCGAGATCGCGTCCGGCTCGGCGAGGCGCGCGGGATCGGTGGAGAAGAACAGCCGGCCCGCCTCCACCTGCTCGCACAGCTCGTGGTCCTTGATGTCCTTGATGTGCGACTTGCCGGAATTCAGCCCGTCGACCACGCGCTGGTTGACGTCGTAGCCGAGCACCTTGAAGCCCGCCCGCGCGAGCTCGACCGCGAGCGGCAGGCCCACATAGCCGCATCCGATGATGCCGAAGAGGGCCTCGCGGGACTCCGCCTTGCGAATCAGCTCCTGCGCCACGCTCATGAGATCAATACTCCAGGGGAAGCGCCACCCGCGTCCCGTCGCGTGCCGACAGGTAGGTGGCGATGAGGATTTCAAGGGAATGCAGCCCTTCGCGGCCGTCCGTCTCCGGTGCCGCCTGGCCGCGCAACGACTGGATCACGTTGTCGTAGTAGGGCGTGTGCCCGTGGCCGTAGACCGACGTGGTCTGGTAACTGGCCTGCTCTACCTGCGCGTCGTCCGCATCGGGCTCGGCGAACTGCCAGTGCTCGATGGTGTTCACGGCCATGCCGCCCACGCGCACGGTGCCCTTCTCCCCGATGATCGTCACCGAGCCCTCGAGGTTCTTCGGGTAGGTGAGCATCGTGACGGCCATCGTGCCGAGGGCGCCGCTGCGCCAGCGCACGCCGAGGACGCCCGTGTCCTCGACCTGGATGTTGCGCTCGAGCGTGGCGGTGTAGGCCTGCACGCTCTCCACGGGACCGATGAGCCAGTCGAGCAGGTCCACGTAGTGGCTCGCCTGGTTCATGAATGCGCCGCCGTCGAATTCCCACGTGCCACGCCACGCGGCGCTGTCGTAGTAGCTCTGCGGCCGGGTCCAGAAGACGTTCACCGCCACCATGTAGATGCGGCCGAAGCGGCCCCGCTGCACGGCGCGCTTGACCAGCTGCAGCGTCGGATTCCGACGATTCTGCTTCACGACGAAGAGGTGCACACCGGCCTCGTCGCAGGCCGCCACCATGCGCTTGCCATCGGCCCAGCGCGTCGCCATCGGCTTCTCGCTCATGACGTGCCGGCCGGCTGTAGCGCAGCGGATGGCCTGTTCCGCGTGCAGTCCGCTCGGCGTGGCGAGCACGACGCAGTCGGCCTCGGTGCCCGCCAGCAGCGCGTCGAGCGACTGGAATCCCGGCGCACCCGTCGCCTGCTGCGCCTTCGCGAGTGCGGCGGGGTCGGTGTCGCACACGCCCACGAGCTCGCAGTCCTTCGCGTGCGCCTGCATCGCGGCGAGGTGATTCGCCGCGATGCGGCCGCAACCCACGAGCGCGAAGCGCACGCGGCGATCGGCGGGCACGGGCGCCCGCATGCCCCCGGTGCTCACGCCGTGAACTCCGCGATGCCCTGCACCACCGCGTCCTGCTGCGCGTCGGTGAGCTCCGGATAGATCGGCAGCGACAGCACGTCGCCCATCGCCGCCTCGGTCACGGGCAGGCTGCCCTGCCGGTAGCCCAGGTGCGCGAAGCACTCCTGCAGGTGCAGCGGCACCGGGTAGTAGATCGCGCAGCCGATGTCACGGGCCTTGAGATGGGCGAGCAATTCGTCCCGTCGCGCCACGCGAATCGTGTACTGGTGGTAGATGTGCTCGTTGGCCGGGTCCACCTTCGGCGCACAGACGGCCGGATTCGCCGCGAACAGCGCGTCGTAGCGCGCCGCGCGTGCGCGCCGGCCCGCGTTCCACTGGTCGAGATGCCCGAACTTCACGAGCAGCACCGCCGCCTGCAGCGTGTCGAGGCGGCTGTTGTAGCCCACTTCCTCGTGGTGGTACTGCCGAGCGCCGCCGTGCAGGCGCAGCTTCGAGAGCCGGTCCGCGAGGGCCGCGTCGTTGGTGAGCATCATGCCGCCGTCGCCCCAGCCGCCCAGGTTCTTGCTCGGGAAGAAGGAAAGGGTGCCGACCGTGCCCAGCTCGCCCAGCAGCCGCCACGCTCCATCGACCTTGCGTCGGGCGCCGATGGCCTGCGCGCCGTCCTCGATGACCATCAGTCCGTGCTTTTGCGCGATGGGCATGATGCGCTCCATCGGCGCCATCTGCCCGAACAGGTGCACCACCACGATGGCACGCGTGCGCGGCGTGATGGCGGCCTCGATCGCGGCCGGGTCGATGTTGAACGTCACCGGGTCGATATCGACGAACACCGGCGTGCCGCCCGTGTTGTGGATCGCGCCCGCCGTGGCGAAGAACGTGAAGGCCGGGGCGATGACCTCGTCACCGGGCTTGAGGTCGAGCGTCCGGAGCGGCAGCAGCAGTGCGTCGGTACCGCTGGCGCAGCCCACCGCGTGCGGCACGTGCTGGTACGCCGCCACGCGGCGCTCCAGTTCGGCCACCTCGGGCCCCATGATGAACTGCTGACGGTCGATGACCGACTGCACGGCGGCCTGCACCTCGTCCCGGATCGTGACGTGCTGGGCGATCAGGTCGAGGAGGGGGACCCTCATCGTCATGCTCCGGATGCGTCGGCCATGGATGCGCCACGGCATGGGCCCGCCGGGCCCCAGCCGCAGTGAAGACACTTAAATGCTGTCAGCACAAAAAGTTAGACGGCTGCGTCGCCCGGGTCAATCCGGCGCAGGCCCTCCGGGAATTCCTCATACCCGGTGCCGCACGCCGCGCACACGCCACGCCCGTGCTCGAGACGGAGGCGCTCCCCGCACTGGCACATCCAACCCACCCGCCGGGCGGGTACCCCGACCACCAGCGCATAGGGCAGCACGTCGGCCGTCACCACGGCCCCGGCGCCCACGAAGCAGTACATCCCGAGGGTGACGCCGCACACCACGGTGGCGTTGGCCCCGATCGAGGCACCCCGCCGCACCAGGGTCAGCTTGTACTCGGCTTTGCGGGAGACGTGACTGCGCGGGTTGATGACGT
>JBJMOZ010000133.1:0-6644 GCA_045803465.1 Gemmatimonadales bacterium
CAGCGCCCGGTTCATGGCGGAAACCGAGCTGGAGTGGCAGAGCCGCGTGCAGTGGTCGACGTTGTTCGTGCCCAGGGCGCCGCGCACCATGCGCATGAATAGGTAGTTGTCCTCGTTGGTGCACTTGGCCGAGGCTAGCGCCGCGAGGGCTCCCGAGCCGTGCTCCTGCTTGATGCGACCGAGCTCCTGGGCGGTGAGGCTCATCGCCTCGTCCCAGGTTGCCTCGCGGAAGGCGCTGTACCAAGCGGCCGGCGTGGCCACCCGATCGCGCACGTCGTTCTCGTCCAGCAGCGGCAGTTCGCGGCCGGTCAGCGGCGGCTTGCCGACCTGCCGGCGCGGCGGGCGCGGCTTGTCCTTGTTGGAGAGATCCTCGATGAGCTGCCACGGACCGTCGCGGTGGCGCGGCCACTCGCCGGTCCAGACCCACTTGTCGCCATCGTGCATCCAGCCCTTCCGGATCAGCGGCACCCGGAGCCGATCGCGATGCTGCGGGAAGTCGTAGCCGAAGCGGCCCTTCACGCAGGTGGAGCCGAGGTTCGGACTGTAGTCCTCGATCGAGGGGGTCGTGACCCGCATGATCCGGTCGTCCTTCACCTGCAGGTCGATCTGGCACCCGACGCCGCAGTAGGGGCAGACCGACTTGGCGACCCGGTCCGGGTGGCGCAGCGCCTCGGAGCCGAAGCGCTGTCTCGGCAGGAACTCGAAGATGGCGTTGGTGGGGCAGACCCGGACGCACTCGCCGCACCAGGTGCAGCCTGCGTGGTCGGGGTCACCGTCGCCGCCCACGATGATTTCGGCATGGAGGCCGCGCTCTGCCACGTCGAGCACGCCGACCTCCTGGATGTCCTCGCAGGCCCGCACGCAGCGGGTGCACAGGATGCAGAGGCTCATGTCGTGCTGGATCATGACGTCGCCGGGGCGCTCGTCGCCGTGGCGCAGGGGCAGCTCGCGCAGCGCGGGCGGCTTGGCGTCATAGCGGACGACGTATTCCTCGAAGACGTTGCGCGGTTGCTCCCGGCCGCCGTTGTCGAGGTGCTCACCCGGATAGCGCTGCAGCAGGAATTCGAGGACGCCCTTGCGGCTGTCGTTGGCGGCCGGCGATTCGGTGGCCACCACCATGCCGTCCTGCGCCGGGACATAGCAGGCCGGCTGCAGCTTGTCCTGACCCTCGACCGACACCAGACAGATGCGGCAGTTGGCCACGATGGGCAGCTTCGGATACCAGCACAGCGTTGGGATATCGATGCCGGCCGAGCGCGCCGCGTCCAGGATGGTGGCCCCTGGCGTGAAGTCGACGCGCGTACCGTTGATGGTCAATGCGGGCATACCCGCTCCAGCTTCGTGGGGTGGGAATAGCAGACTATTACGCTTGGCTTCTCGATGCAAGGGGTTGACGCTACAGCAGTTGCGTCATGCTCACCCCTCGAAGACGGGCAGGGAATCAGGCCCCTTCGGCCTGACGCATCTCGGCGGCGGGGGGCTTTACCAGCACCGTGCCCCGGGATTTCGGTGCTCGGCGGGGGGCGGGCATCTGCTCCTGCACCCAGGAACCATAGAATGAATACACGGCCTCGGGCAGCAGTGTCCGGCAGGGCAGGAGTATGTGGACCCCTCCCTCGGCCGTGAGGGCCTGCAGCCGGGCGATCACTTCGGGATGCAGCCGGGCGTCGAGCTGAGCGAGCGCACCGACGTCGAGTACGACGATGTCGTAGGGTGCGCGGTGGGAGGGCATCCAGATTTCCATGGGGACGCAGCACAGGAAGTTGCGCGTCGCAAGGTCCTCCGCGTTCAGCTTCTGCTCCACCCGTTGCACCACGCCGACTTCCCTGTCCCAGAAATCCAGATGGGTGTCGTATGCCGCCAACAGGTAGGCACACGCCTCGGCGCCGCTGCCGATGACCAGCGCCCGGTCCTCCGGCTCGACGCGCCCGAGCAGGGGCACCAGGGGGCAGGTGCGATCGAGGCCCCAATGGGTGGGCGCGCGCTGGGCCGCGCGCAGCTTGGCGAACTGCGCACGCCAGCGAGGGAACTTCTGGATGTGCAGCCGCTTCATGATGAACGTATCCACCACGTCCGCCATGAGCACTTCGGTCAGCACGAACTGGTCCTCGCGGCCATCGAGCAGCGCTTCGGTGGCCTCGTCGGCGAGGCGCAGCAACTGCTCGCGTGGGAGCGATTCCTTGAAGGCTTCGATGCGCTGGAAGACGTATTCTTCGTAGCGCTGCTTCTGGGACGGCAGCGACCGACGGCGCCCGGATTCCCGGCGGGCGTCTCGTGCGGTCAGCATGCGAGGAAGCATGATTCGATGGAGGAGGTCAGCGGCACGCCGTAAAGGTTGTGATTTACGTCCCGCATGTCAACGCGAGCGGGTACTCGTCTCCGCGACGGTCGCCAATTGCGCGACGGCACGGTCCGTCCGCTCGCTCATTCGGCCCTCAGCAGGGCACCCTTCAGGTAACTCGACTCCGGAATGGTGAGCACTTCCGGGTGGTCCTCGCCCTGCGCCAGCACGCGCTCGAGCACCAGGCGCCGGCCGCTGTCGCCGGCGGCCTCGACGAGCATCGCCATGAACTCGTCGCGATGCACGTGATGGGAGCACGAAGCGGTGAGCAGCACGCCGCCTGGGGCGAGCAGGCGCATGGCACGGCGGTTCACTTCGCGATACCCGCGCAGCGCCGCCGCCACGGCGCCACGGCTCTTCGCGAACGCCGGCGGGTCGAGGGCGATGGTGTCGAAGCGTTCCCGGCCACGGTCCATGGCGCGCAGCACCTCGAAGGCATCGCCCTGCATCCATGCGAGATTGGTGAACCCGTTGCGGCGCGCATTCTCCTCGCCCCGTGCGAGCGCCTCGGCGCTCACGTCGAGGGCCGTGACCGAGGCCGCGCGCGTGGCCAGATGGAGCGCGAACGAGCCATGGTACGCGAAACAGTCCAGGGCCCGCCCACCGGGCCGGGTATGCTGCGCGAGCAGCAGGCGATTGGGCCGCTGGTCGAGGAAGGCGCCCGTCTTCTGGCCGTGCCACGGAGCGGCGAGGTAGCGCACGGTGCCCTCGCGGACCTCGATCCACTCCGGCACCGTTCCCATGGCCGGCTCGACCGAGTCGGCGAGTCCCTCGCGGCGGCGAACGGGGCTGTCGTGGCGCAGCAGGATGCCATCGGGCCGGCACACGTCCACGAGGGCCTCGAGAATGGAGGCGCGCATCGTCTCGAGCCCAGCGGAGAGCAGCTGGACGACGAGCCAGCGGTCATAGCGATCCACCACCAGTGAGGGCAGGCCATCGCCCTCGGCGTGCACCACCCGATAGGCGGTGGCATCGACGCCCGCCCGGCGGGCGAGCGACGCCGACAGCCGTTCGCGCCACCAGGCCGTGTCGACCACGCGGTCGGTGGGCTCGAGCAGCCGCAGCCGGATCTCCGATCGCGGTGAGCAGAGCGCCTGCCCCAGGAACTTGCCACGATGGTCCGTGACGTCGACGAGCCCCGGGGCATCAGGGCTCGCTTCGACGTCGCTGCGGAAGATCCAGGGATGGCCGCGCGTCCAGCGCTCGGCGCCGCGCGCGGAGACCCGGGCCGTGCTCACGCGCGATCGGGCCGGAGGGCTACGGCGTCGCGGAGGTAGACGTGACGGATCTCGTCCCGCGATCGCGTGGTGTAGGCATGCACCAGCAGGCGGATGCAGCGCGGCAGGGAGCCGGGCACCGGGATTTCCGTGGAGTGGAGCAGCGCGACGATATTCCAGCCGTAGTCTTCGGCCGCGCGCGCCGGGAATGCGGCGTCGAGGTCGCGGGTCACGGTGAAGATCCCGCTGACGATGTCGTCGGGTTTCAGGTCGTTGGCCTCGATCATCCGACGGAGCAACTCGTCGGTGGCGTCGAGGATGGCGGCGGCCTCGTTCTCGGCGACGGTCGTGGCGCCGCGGATGCCCATCATGCGAGGAGCGCGAATGTCGGTCATGCCGGATAATCTAGCGTCCGCGCTGAGACTCCTGCTCGTGACCGACGACGGGTTGCTTGCCGGCCGCGACCTGGTCGCCGCCGTGCGGGATGCCGTGGCCGGGGGCACGACCGCCGTGCAGCTGCGGCTGAAGCGGGCCAGCGCCCGCGAGCTCGCCGCGGCCGGCCGGGCGCTGCTCGGGGCGGTCGAGGTTCCCGTATTCCTCAACGATCGGCTCGACGTGGCCCTCGCCATCGGCGCCGCCGGCGTGCACCTCGGAGCCGATGACCTCCCCGTCGCTCGGGCGCGAGCCATCTGTCCCCCCGGCTTCGTGATCGGCGCGAGCGTCGGCCTCGCCGCGGAAATCCCGAATGGCGAGCACGCCGATTACTGGGGCGTCGGGCCCTGGCGCGCCACGTCCACGAAAGGCGACGCCGGCGAGGCACTCGGTACCTCCGGATTCGCGGCGCTGCGTGCCCAGGCCGGTACCCGGCCATGCGTCGCGATCGGTGGCCTGCGGCCGGAAGACGTGCCGGACACGCTCGAGGCGGGCGCAATCGGTGTTGCCGTGGTTTCGGGGATTCTCGGTGCCGTCGACATCGAGGCGGCGGCGAGACGCTACGCGGCGGCGTTCACGCCGGTCGCATGATGACCCGTCACGTGTGCGGGTTGGCATTGGCGCTGTCGCAGGTCGCCGTCGTCGCGGCGCAGACGGCGGCGCCCACGGAGCGGGCCGTCACGGTGGGCGCGGCCCCTGGCCTTCCCGGCACGCTCACGCTGCCTGCAGGAGCGGCGCGCGTTCCCGCCGTCGTGCTCGTCCACGGGTCCGGTCCGCACGACCGGGACGAGACGGTCGGCGTCAACAAGCCGTTCCTGGATCTCGCCCAAGGACTCGCCGCCCAGGGCATCGCCGTGCTGCGCTACGAGAAGCGCACGAAGGTCGCGCCGCTCAGCTTCATAGGCCGGCGCTTCACGGTGGATGACGAAGTGGTCGACGACGCCCTCGCGGCCGTGCAGCTGCTGCGCAAGGAGCCGAGCATCGATCCGGCGCGCATCGTGGTGGTGGGGCACAGTCTGGGCGGGATGCTCGCACCGCGCATCGCGTCGCGGGACCCGGCGCTCGCCGGCATCGTGCTCATGGCCGGCGCCACGCAGCAAAGTCTTCCCGACATGATCACCACCCAGTTCGCCTACCTCGCAACGCTGCCCGGTGCCGACACGGTGGCACTCGCGGCGGCTCTTCGGCCGCTCGTGGAAGCGCTGCCCCGCCTTCGGGCAATCACGGCCGCGGACACGGCGAACACGACACCCATCGCCGGGGCACCGGCGAGCTACTGGTTCGACCTCGCACGGTACGACATCGTGGCCACGACGCGGTCGCTCACGCAGCCCGTGCTCGTGCTGCAGGGGGAACGGGACTACCAGGTGCGGTCGGAGGACGTGACGGCGTGGGAGCGGGCGCTCGGGCCGCGGCCCGGCCTCACGGTGAAGCGCTACGCGGCGCTCAATCACCTCTTCATGGCGGGCGAGGGCGCATCGTCGCCGGCGGAATACGTGGTGCCGGGCCACGTGGAGCAGGAGGTGATCGACGACCTTGCCCGCTGGGTGCTGGCGCTGCCGCGAAGGGGCTGATCAGTCCGGCGCGGGGCCACGACCCCGGCGCACCTGTGCGATGGCCCTGAGGTGCTCGTTGTACGTGCGCGAGAAGACGTGCCGGCCGTCCTCCCCTGCCACGAAGAAGAGGTAGGGCACGTCGGCGGGATGGAGCGACGCCTCGATGCTCCGAAGCCCGGGCGAGTTCACCGGACCCGGCGGGAGCCCCGGGTGCAGGTAGGTGTTGTACGGCGACGGAAACTGATAGTCCTTGTTGAGCAGCCGAGGCTTTCGTTCGCCGCTGCGCAGCTGGATGGCGTACTGCACCGTCGGATCCGCCTGCAGCGGCATGCCGCGGCGCACGCGGTTGAGATAGACGCCGGCGATCACCGCGCGCTCGTCGTCCACGCGGGCTTCGCCCTCCACGATCGATGCGAGGGCCAGCAACTGGCCCCGGCTAAGACCGAGCGTGTCGAGGCGCGCGTTCCACTCGGGCTTCCAGGCACGGTCGAACTCTTCCGTCATGATGCGCGCGAAGTCGCGCGCGGTGGTGCCCTGCGGGACGAGGTAGGTCTCGGGGAGGAGCACGCCTTCGAGCGAGGGGAGCGACGTCGCGATGCCGTGGGCGACGGCGGTGTCCTGCGCCGCGACGATGAACGAATCGGCCGGCACGCCGAGCTGCTCGGCAACGAGCGGCGCCATCTCGAGCACCGTGAGGCCCTCGGGGATGGTGACCTTCATGAGGAGCTGGTCGCCCTGCTCGAGGGCGTCGATCACGTCCCAGGAGCGGGAATTCCGCGGCAGGCGATAGGTGCCCGCCTTGACCGCGCGATCGAGCCGCCGCACGCGTGCAAGCACCTTGAAGACGAGCGCGTTGCCGATGACACCGTGCGCCTGGAGCGTGTCGGTGATCGCGCGGAACGAGGCGCCACGCGGAATCGTGAACTGCTCGGGGGCGCCGGGCGCGCTGCTGCAGGCGATGAGCGCAGCCAGACCCCACAGCCACGGCGACACCGTGCCGATGCGGTCGGCTCGTCTCATCTCATCGCCCTCCTGGCATCCAGATACCCCTGCAGCAGCACCGCTGCCGCCAGGGCGTCCACGTCGTCCTTCCGGCCG
>JBJMOZ010000018.1:0-4906 GCA_045803465.1 Gemmatimonadales bacterium
TCGTCGGGCTCGAGTGAACACGTGGCATAAACTAACCAGCCGCCCGGGCGCACGACGTCGGCCAGCGCGCGAAGCAGCGCGTGCTGTCGTTCCACGATCCGGGCGAGCCCCTCGAGGCTCACCCGCCAGCGGGCATCCGGGTGCCGTCCAAGCGTGCCGGTGCCGAGGCAGGGTGCGTCGAGCAGCACGACGTCGGCGGTCGCCACCGGAGGATGGAGCGCGTCGGCGACCACGGCGAATTCACGGCCGCTGCCGGCGCGCGCCAGGTTCTCGGCGAGCCGCTTCACACGATCCCGGCCAAGATCGCCACTGATGACGCGCCTCGCGGTCCGGCCAAGGCCGATCGACTTGCCGCCCGGCGAGGCGGCGGCATCGTACGCCGTCATCTCGGGCGCCACCGAGGCGTAGCGCACCACCATCGCCTGCGCCGGGTCCTGCACGAAGAAGGCGCCCTCCGCATAGCCCGGCACTTCCGAGGGGCGCCGTGCCGGACTCAGCCAGCCGGCGCCGAGCGCGGCAGGCACCGACGGCGTACCGGCCGCCACCCAGCGCGCGGCGAGCGCGGCATCGTCGTCGCGCGCGGGCTGCAGGACGAGCGCGGGCCGCGTGTTGTTCCACTCGAGGAGCTTCACGGTGTCGTCCCGGCCGTAGCGCTCGAGCCAGCGCGCCACTAGCCAGTCGGGATGCGAGTGCATCGCGGCGAGATGACCCGCCGGGTCGATGGAGAGCGGTGGCGGCGCCGTGCGCCCGCCCAGATTCCTCAGCACGGCATTCACGAACTTCGCCGCCCCGTCCCCGGCCTCGGCGCGCGCAAGATCGACGGCGGTCGAGACGGCGGCATGCGCCGGGATGCGATCGAGCGCCGTGAGCTGGTAGGCCGCGATGCGCAGCACGTCGCGGATCGCTGGTGCCACGGAGCCCCAGCCATTGCGCGCGAGCGGCATGAGCCGCGCGTCGAGGTCACCACGCCGGCGCAGCACGCCGGCGGCGAGCTCGTGCGCGAGCCGCTTGTCGGACTCGCCGAGCGGACCGATGGCCTTGCCCAGCGCCTGCTCGAACGGTTGCCCCCCGGAGACGGCACGCAGGACGCGCAATGCCGCGCGGCGTGCCTCGACGCCCTCCTGACTCACTCAGCCACCGAGCTTCCCGGTCTCCGGCGAGCTGGGCACCGCCACCTCCCGCTTCGGCATCCGTCCGGCCAGGAACGCCGCTCTGCCGGCCTCCACCGCCAGCCGCATCGCGGTCGCCATGCGGACCGGGTGCTGTGCCTCGGCGAGTGCCGTATTCATCAGGATGCCGTCCACGCCCTGTTCCATCGTGATGCACGCGTCCGATGCCGTGCCCACGCCCGCATCGACGATCACTGGCACCGCGAGCCGCTTCTTGATCGTGCGGATGCTGAATGGGTTGATGAGCCCGAGCCCGCTCCCGATCGGAGAGGCCAGCGGCATCACCGCCGCGCAACCCGCGTCCTCGAGCCTGAGCGCCGTGATGAGGTCGTCGTTGGTGTACGCGAGCACCTTGAAGCCGTCCCTCGCCAGCTCCCGCGCCGCCACCAGCAACCCGTCCGCGTCCGGCAGCAGCGTCTCCTTGTCGCCGATCACCTCGAGCTTCACGAAGTCGTTGAAGCCGGCCTCGCGCGCCAGGCGCGCATAGCGAATGGCCTCGTCGGCCGTGTAGCAGCCGGCAGTGTTGGACAGCAGGAAGAACCGCTTGGGGTCGAGATGGTGGAGAATGCCCGCCTCCTTCGTGCGGTCGAGGTCCACGCGCCGCACCGCCACCGTCACCACGTCGGCGCCCGATGCCTCGATCGCCGCGACCATCTCGGCGTTCGTGCGATACTTGCCCGTGCCCACCATCAGGCGCGAGCGGAAGGTCTGCCCCGCGATGACGAACGGCACGTCGTCGAGGCCCGGGGTCACGGTCGGATGCTCCGCAATCGATGTCACTGCCCAACTCCTCTCAGGTTTCGTCCCGGCTGGTGCATCGGTCAACCGCCGCCGACGAAGTGCACGATCTCCACCACGTCACCCGCGCTGACCGGATGCGTCGCCAGCTCGCCTCGCCGCACGATGCGCCGGTTGTGCTCCACCACGACCGTCTCGGGAGCGAGCTCGAGGTGCGCGAGCAGCCCCGACAGCGTGAGCGGCCCGGGCACGTCGCGCCGCTCGCCATTCAGCGTGATCGTGAGCGCGGTCACGCCGCGCGCTCCCACGGCGCCAGCAGCGCCTCGGCCGCCGCCACCGGATCGGGTGCGTCCCAGACCGACCGGATCACCGCGACGCCCCACGCGCCGACGGCGTGGACGGCGGCCGCCCGCGCGGGCGTGATGCCGCCGATCGCGATGACCGGCCGGCCGAACGCGATGAACGCACCCAGCGCGGCGAGACCGAGTCCTGGCCGGCCTGGGTGTGAGGGTGTGGGATGGATGTTGCCCACGACGAGATAGTCCGCTCCCTCCGCCACCGCGGCGCGTGCTTCGTCGGGGCGATGCACCGAGCAGCCGGCGAGTGCATGCGCCGCCACGCGTCGTGCGTCGGTCACGGACAGGTCGTCGGCGCCGAGTTGCATGGCGTATGCCGCTGCCATCGCGGCGATGTCCGGCCGTGCATTCACCACCAGCATCGCTCCCTGTTCGCGCAGCACGGGCGCCGCACGCTCGACGACTCGCCAGAGTGTCCGCGCGTCCGCCTCGCGGTTCCGCAGATGCACCGCCACGCGCCGGCCGAGCGATGCGATGGCGGCCAACTGCTCGTCGAACGTCGCGCGAGCCATCACGTCGTGATCGGTGACCACGTGCAGTCGCGGCAGCGTCATTCGAAGCGCGCCCCCGCCGCGATGCCGCGTCCACGCACCCAGTCGGCCACCGGCTGCCGCTTGCGGCCGGCCGGCTGCACCTCGCGGATCGCCACCGTGCCACTCGCGCAAGCGATGTGCAACTCCGACGTCGCCGCCACGACGGTGCCCGCCGGATCGGTCGTCGCGCGATCCACCACCGACGAGCCGAAGAGCTTCACTTCCGCCCCGTTGCTCACCGCCCAGGCTCCCGGTGCCGGATCGAACGCGCGCACGTGGCAGTCGATCGCCGCCGCCGGCGCATCCCACGCGATCCGTGCCGTCTCGCGCCCGATCTTCGGCGCGAGGGTGGCGAGCGCATGCTCCTGCGGCGTGGGCTCGATCGCGCCCTGGCCGAGCAGCGCGAGCGTCTCCAGCAGCGCGTCGGCACCGATGCGGCTCAAGCGCTCGGCGAGTGTCGCGGAGGTGTCGTCGTCGTGGATGGGCGTGCGGCGCTGCAGGTACATCGGTCCGCTGTCGAGGCCGGCTTCCATCTGCATGATGGTGACGCCGGTCTCCATGTCGCCGTTGCGGATGGCCCACTGGATCGGCGCCGCCCCGCGGAGCGCGGGCAGGAGCGAGGCGTGCACGTTGATCATTCCGCGCTCGGGGATCGCGAGCACGTGGGGCCGGAGGATGTGCCCATATGCCACCACCACGCCGAGCTCCGCTCCGAGCCCGCGAAGCGTTGCGACGAACAGGTCGCCGACGGGTTTCTCGGGCTGCAGCACGGTCAGGCCGGCGGCGCACGCCACGGTCTTCACGGGCGGCGGCACGAGCTGGGAGCGGGAGCGGCCCTGCGGGCGGTCCGGCTGCGTCACCACGCCGGCGACGTCGTGGCCGGCCGCGAGCAGGGCTTCGAGGGTCGGGACGGCGAACGCGGGCGTCCCGAAGAACACCACCCGCATCGGATCAGCTGCCCCGGGCCGTCTCCGGCTCCACCTCGTGGACTTCCTTCAGGAAGCCCTTGCCTGCGTTCTCCTTGCGGAACCTCTTCAACAGCATCGCACGGCGCAGCGCACCGAGATGGTCGAGGAAGAGGATGCCGTCGAGATGGTCGATCTCGTGCTGGATGGCGCGCGCCACGAGTCCCGATGCCTCGAGCCGGAACGGCTTGCCGTCGCGGTCGAACGCCTCGAGCGTCACGGTCGCGGGCCGCGTCACGTCGCCATAGACGTCGGGAATGGACAGACATCCCTCTTCCGCCGTGCTCTTCCCTTCGGCGCGTACGATGCGCGGGTTCACCATCGCGAAGCGCTCGCCGTCGGCGTCGACGACCGCCACGCGCTTCGCCACGCCCACCTGATTCGCGGCGAGGCCGACGCCCTTGGCGGCCGCCATCGTCTCGAACATGTCGTCGATGAACTTCCGCAGGTCGTCGTCGAACGCCTCGACCTCCGCGCTCCGCTGGCGGAGCACGGGCGAGCCGAGGAGGTGCAGGGACAACAGGCTCATGCCTGCGTGGTCCCGGGGGCCGTCACGCCACCGACGCGCACGATGCGCGACCGTTCCACCACCACCGTCGCCGTTCCGCTCTCGACCATCACACGCGTCTCGCCGTCCTTCTCCTTGATGTCCTTCACGATGCCGACGATGCCGCCCGCCGTCAGCACGTCGTCGCCCTTCTTGAGGGCGCTGAGCATCTCCGCGTGCTTCTTCCTCGCCTGTCCCTGCGGGCGGATGATCAGGAAGTAGAACACGACGCCGATCGCCAGGATCTGGAACAGCAGGACGGGCAGTCCGAGTGCGGAGCCGCCACCCTGCTGCAGGTACGTCGCGTAGAGCACGTGGGTCACGCCTTGTCTCCTCCGTGATACCGGGCCAGCCACTGCCGGCTCCAGTTCGTGAACGTTCCGTCCAGGATCCGCCGCCGCGACTCCTCGCCCAGGCGCACGAGGAAGCGGATGTTGTGGATCGATACCAGCCGGAGCCCCAGGATCTCCTCCACCACGAAGAGGTGGCGCAGGTAGCCGCGGGAGAATGTCCGGCAGGTCTCGCAGTCGCAGTCGGGATCGAGCGGCGCATCGCTCAGCTTGAGCGCGGCCCCTCGGACGTTGACCTTGCCGGTGGC
>JBJMOZ010000024.1:0-9933 GCA_045803465.1 Gemmatimonadales bacterium
AGTTCGACGCCGGTCGGCTCCTGCGCGACGAAATGATCGCGAGCGCGAGCGCCGCCAAGCCGTTCGAGGTGGGGCTCGCGAGCCCGCTGAACATTGCCGTGGGTGTCGCGTTCCGGCGGGAGAACTACAAGATCACGCCGGGCGAGCTGGCCTCGTACATCGACGGCGGCAGCCCCGATCAGGCGGGCGAGGATGCTTCGGGCGGCTCGCAGGTATTTCCGGGCTTCGCGCCGACGGACGCCGTGGACGAGGGCCGCAACAATGTGGGCCTCTTCCTCGACGCGGAAGCCAGTGTCTCGAAGAAGCTCCTGCTCAACGCCGCCACGCGATACGAGAACTACAGCGACTTCGGCAGTCGGCTGACGGGCAAGGTGGCCGCGCGATTCCAGCCGAACCGTGTGCTCACGCTGCGCGCGGCCGCCAGCACGGGTTTCCGCGCGCCGGGCCTGAGCCAGATCTATTTCAGGAAGGTGATCACCAACTTCATCTTCGACGAGGCAGCCGGCCGCCCCTTGCCGGTGGACGTCGGCATCTTCCGGGCGGAGGACCCGCAGGCGCAGCTGCTGGGCGCGAAGCCACTCAAGGAGGAGACGTCCTTCAACCTGAGCGCCGGCTTCGCGGTGTCGCCCCGTCCGAACCTCAACTTCACGGCCGACTACTTCTACATCACGATCGACGATCGCATCCTGCTCGGCGCCACGTTCGACGATGACACCACGCTCGCCATCCTCGCGCGGAACGGCTACTCGGGCATCGGCGGCGTGCAGTACTTCACCAACGGCCTCGACACCAGGACGCAGGGCGTGGACTTCACCGCCAACTACACCGTGCCAAGCGGCTCGGCGGGCCGGTTCGACTTCCTGGCATCGGTGAACTACACCAGGAACGAGATCACACGCGTCGACCCCCTGCCGGACGTGCTGGCCAACTCGGACGAGCCGGGCATCCTCGACGTGGTGACGGAGATCGCCATCCAGGAGGAGCGCCCCGACTGGCGCGTCATGCTGCAGGTGAACTACGTGCGCAGTCGCTTTGCCGCGCTCGCGCGGGGCTCCTACTTCGGCGGGTTCGCGTCGGCGCAGCCGGGCTACTGCGACGAGTGCCGCGAGGAGTACGGCGCCAAGACGCTCGTCGACGCCGAGGTGAGCTACCGCTTCCTGCCGCAGCTGGGCCTCGCGCTCGGCGCGCGCAACATCTTCGACGTGTATCCGGACCAGGCGAGCGAGCAGAACAGCTTCCTGATCTATCCGTGGGCGGCGGCCTCGCCGTTCGGGTACAACGGGCGCAACGTCTACGTGCGGACGGAGGTCCTGCTGGGACGCTGATAGCGCCTTGCTTCACGGGGTGAACGCGCGGGGCCGTCGCGGGTATGAATCTCGTTACGATTCCCGCACGAGTTCGTGCGCTTCACCCATCTGCACCTGTGACCACTACGGCCCTCCGCTTCGGGACCCGGCGCCGCATCAGGCGCGAGCCGCCACTACGTGGCGAGTTGCTCAGCATCGAGCGTCTCGAGGAGCGCGCCCGGGCCTTGGCGGCCACCTTCACGCTCTCGCGCGACCTGCGTCACGGGGACCGCGCCTTCTACCGGCGCCTCGACGACAACACGCGCGTCCTGCGCCACACCTACCTCACGCTGGCCGATGATGTCCATCGCGGCGAGTTTCTTCCCCCCGCCGCGGAATGGTTCCTCGACAACTTCTACCTGATCGAGTCCGAGATCCGCGGCGTGCGCCACGACCTGCCGCGGCCGTACTACCGCGAGCTGCCGAAGCTCGCCTCGCGGGAGGCGGCCGGGGTCGCGCGGGTCTACGCGGTGGCGCTCGAGCTGATTCGCCACACCGACGGACGGCTGGACCGCACCCAGCTCGTGCGCTTCATGAATGCGTACCAGACGGTGGCGCCGCTCACCATCGGCGAGCTCTGGGCCTGGCCGATCATGCTGAAGCTGGCCCTGCTCGAGAACCTGCGCCGCATCGCCGACGAGACGCTCGCAGGCCGGGAGGCTCGCCTCCAGGCCGATCGGTATCTCGAGCAGATCGCCGGGGCCGGCGCCGATGGCCGGATCGTGTCGGCGCCGAACATCGTCGAAGCCGGCTTCGCCGTACGGCTGCTGCAGCGCATGCGCGAGTACGGGCCGCTCGTCGCTCCGGTGCGCGCCGAGGTGGAGGCCCGCCTCGACGCGCAGGGAATGACGCCGGAAGACGTGATCCGGCAGGAGTACCAGCGGCAGGCGGCAGCACAGGTCTCGGTCGGGAATGCGATCACGAGCCTGCGACTCTGCTCCACGCTGGACTGGTCCTCGTTCTTCGAGAGTGTCAGCCTGGTCGAGCAGGTGCTGCGCCGCGATCCCGCCGCCATCTACGGACGCATGGATTTCCTCAGCCGGGATCGCTATCGCCAGGCGGTCGAGGACCTGGCCGAGCCCACCGGCGAGGCCCAGGTGCGCGTGGCGTTGCGCAGCGTCGAGAGCGCCAGGCAGGCGGCCGAGCGCGGGTCGGCCGACGACCGTGCCGCGCACGTCGGCCATCATCTCATCGGTCGCGGAAGGCCCGAGCTGGAGCAGGATGTCGCCTACCAGCCGACGGGCCCCGACCGCCTTCGCCGCTTCGCCGCTCGGCATGCGACCGGCGTCTATCTCTGGTCCATTGCCGTGGTGGCCGCGCTGCTGCTGGCGATCGCCGTGCTGAGCGCCCACTTCGTGGGCGGCGGCGTGAGCGCACAGCTCCTCGCACTCGCCCTGCTGCTGCTTCCGGCCACGGAACTGGCCATCGCCATCGTGCAGCGCGTGCTGTCCGCCCTCCTGCCGCCGCGCCGCCTGCCGCGCCTCGAGCTGCAGGAGGGCGTCCCGAGGTCGGCACGCACGATGGTCGTGATTCCGACCCTGCTGACGAAAGCGGAGGGTGTCCGGGAGCTCCTCGAGCACCTCGAGATCCTGGCGCTGGGCAACAGCGATCCGCTGATCCACTTCGCCATCCTTGGCGACTTCGCCGATGCCGAGGCGGCCGAGATGCCGGACGATGCGATGCTCGTCGAGACGGCGCGTGCCGGCATCGCCGAGCTCAACGCGCGCGTCGGCCGGGAGCGCGGGGACCTGTTCCACTTCTTCCATCGCGCCCGACAGTGGAACTCGCGTGAAGGCTCGTGGATGGGCTGGGAACGCAAGCGCGGCAAGCTCGAGGAGTTCAACCGGCTGCTGCGCGGCGCGACCGATACGAGCTACACGATCCACGTGGGCGAGCCGTCCATCCTTCCCGACGTCAAGTACGTCATCACCCTGGACAGCGACACGCGCCTGCCGCGCGATGCGGCGCGTCGACTCATCGGGATCGCGATCCACCCGCTCAACCGGCCGCACTTCGACCCGCGCCTGCGGCGCGTGACGGATGGCTACGGCATCCTGCAGCCGCGCGTCAGCGTGACGATGTCGAGTGCGGCGGGATCGCTTTTCGCGCGCGTCTACGCCGGGCACACCGGAGTCGATCCCTACACGACGGCCGTCTCCGACACGTACCAGGACCTGTTCGGTGAAGGCATCTTCACCGGTAAGGGCCTGTACGACGTGGACGTGTTCATGGCCGCGCTCGAGGGGCGGGTGCCGGACAATGCGCTGCTCTCGCACGACCTCTTCGAGGGCCTGCATGCGCGGCCCGCCCTGGTCACCGACATCGAGGTGGTCGACGACTACCCCGCGAGCGTCCTGACCCACGCGCGCCGCCAGCATCGGTGGGCCCGGGGCGATTGGCAGATCCTGCTCTGGCTCTTTCCGCTCGTGCCGACGCGGGAGGGTGTCGCGCGCAACACGCTGCCCACCATCGCGCGCTGGAAGATTCTCGACAACCTCCGTCGCACGCTCGTACCGCCCGCCGCCGTCATCGCGCTCGTGGGCGCCTGGCTGCTGCTCCCCGGATCACCGTGGCTGTGGACCGCACTGATCCTCGGTTCGCTCGCGTTTCCGCTGTATCCGGTGCTGGTCCGGACGCTGGCGGGTCCGCCGGCGCAGCAGCCGGTGCGCATGTACCTCCGCCTGCTGCTCGAGGACGCGAAGACGGCCGTGGCGCAGGTGCTGCTCGAGGTCGTGTTCCTCGTGTACCACGGGTTCCAGATGGTGCACGCCATCGTGCTGACGCTGGTGCGCATGCTCGTGACCCAGCGTCGGCTGCTGGATTGGGAGACGGCCGCCGCCGCCGCCGCGCGCGCGGCGGGACTGACGGCACGGGGTGGCATGCGCCTGTTCCTCGCGGAGATGGCCGCAAGCCCGATCCTCGCGGTCGCGGTCGTGCTCACGGTCGGCGCCGCGAGGCCTCATGCGCTGCCCGCGGCCATTCCCATCGCCGCGCTCTGGCTCTTCGCGCCGCTCGTCGCATTCTGGTTGAGCCAGCCCGTCGTCGCCGAGCGCCATCGCCTCACCGCCGAGGATCGACTGCTGCTCCGCGTCACGGCACGGAAGACGTGGCGTTTCTTCGAGACGCTCATGGGCCCGGAGGACCACGGGCTGCCGCCCGACAACTTCCAGGAAGTGCCGGAGCCGAGGGTCGCGCACCGCACGTCGCCCACCAACATCGCCATGGGCATGCTGTCCACGCTGGCCGCGCACGATCTGGGCTACCTGCGCACGCCGGCGCTGCTCGAGACGCTCGAGACGCTCTTCGATACGATGGGAGGCCTCGAGCGATTCCGGGGGCATCTGCTCAACTGGTACGACACGACCTCGCTCGCGCCACTCCTGCCACGCTACGTCTCCACCGTCGACAGCGGCAACCTGGCTGGCGTGCTGATTGCGCTCGCGCAGGGACTGCGCCAGCTCGCCGCCACTCCGCAGTCCCAGGCGCAGCGTCGCGACGGCCTCGCCGACACGGCCGAGGTGGCCCTGCGGGCGGTCGCGCGCAGCGAGGCCGTCCAGCCGTCGCAGGGCGGCCGGCGGCTTCGCGACGCCATCGGCAACGTGCACCGGACGCTCGCCGAGCCGTCGGAGGCCGCGGCGGCCGTCGCAAGTGCCTCGACCCATCGTGCGGAACTCGTGGAGGCTCGTGCCGCCTTCGACCTCGAGGGCGACGCCCTTCCCGCGCATCGCGAGGCGAGCGTCTGGGCGCAAGCGCTCGTCTCGGCGCTCGAGCCCGATGTCGCGCTCGTGAATGGCTCACGACTGCTCGACCTGGCTGCTCGCGCCGAGCGCCTCGTCGATGAGATGGAGTTCCAGTTCCTGTTCGACCGCCAGCGGCAGCTGTTCTCCATCGGCTACCGCCTGGCCGATGCCGACGGCCCCGGCCGGCTTGACCCGTCGTACTACGACCTTCTGGCGTCGGAGGCGCGTCTGGCGAGCTTCATCGCCATCGCCAAGGGCGACGTGCCCGACACGCACTGGTTCCATCTCGGCCGCCTGCTCACCGACGTGCATGGCGCATCCACGCTGCTGTCGTGGAGCGCGACACTCTTCGAGTACCTGATGCCGCTGCTCGTGATGAAGAACTACGAAGGCACGCTGCTGGACCAGTCGTGCCGCCGGGCGGTGCAGAGGCAGGTGGACTACGGGCGCGAGCAGGGCGTGCCGTGGGGTATCTCCGAGTCGGCGTTCAATCTCGTCGATCGCCACGACAACTATCAGTACAAGGCCTTCGGCGTGCCCGGGCTGGGCCTGAAGCGGGGGCTGGCCGACGATCTCGTCGTCGCGCCCTACGCGACGGCGCTCGCGGCGATGGTGGACCCGGGCCTGGCCGCGCGGAACTTCCGCCGCCTCGCGCGTGAGGGCGCCGACGGCGCGCTCGGCTTCTACGAGGCCATCGACTACACGCACCGCAAGGGCGCCGGGAATCCGGGCCTGAGCGGCGATGCGGATGGCTCCCGGCGCGGGACGGTGGTGCGCGCATTTCTCGCGCATCACCAAGGAATGAGTCTCGTGGCACTTGCGAATACGCTCCAGGGCGACCTCATGGTGCAGCGCTTCCACGAGGATCCGCGGGTCCAGGCCACGGCCTTGCTGCTCCAGGAACGCATTCCCCGGCACGCGCCGATCACCCAGCCCCGGCCCGTCGAGGAGACCCGCGTGGCCATGGCGGCACCGGCGCAGGCGGTACGCCGCTTCCGCTCGCCGCACACGCGGTATCCACACGCGCAGTTCCTGTCGAACGGGGCCTACGTCGCCATCGTCACCAACGCCGGCGGGGGCGCGAGCCTCTGCCGCGACCGCGCGGTGACCCGCTACCGCGAGGACGCCACGCGCGACCCGGGCAGCCAGTTCCTCTATCTGCGGGACGTGCGCAGCGGCGCGGTCTGGTCGGCGACGTACCAGCCCACCGCGCGCGAACCGGAGAAGTACCTGGCGCTGTTCCAGCCCGAGCTGGCGTCGTTCCGGCGCACGGACGAGGAGATCGCGACGCAACTCGACATCGCCGTGTCCACGGAAGACGACGTGGAGGTGCGGCGGCTCGCCATCACCAACCTGAGCGACCGGCCGCGCGAGCTCGAGATCACGAGCTATGGCGAGATCGCCCTCGCCATGCCCGCCGAGGACCTCGCGCATCCGGCGTTCGGAAAGTTGTTCATCCAGACCGCTTACCTGCCCGAGAGCGCCGCGCTGCTGTGCGCGCGCCGGCCGCGGTCCGCGGAGGAGCCGGGACTCTTCGCCTTACATGCGCTGAGCGTCGAGGGACGCATGCAGGGCCCCGTGGAGTGGGAGACCGACCGCGGCCGCTTCCTCGGACGTGGAGGGAGCACCCGGGATCCCGCAGCGCTCGACGGCCGTGCGCTGTCGGGCACCACGGGTGCGGTGCTCGATCCGATCGTGAGCCTGCGCCAGCGCATCCGGCTCGCCCCCGGTGGCTTCGTTCGTCTCGCGTTCGCGACCGGCGTCGCATCCACGGAGGAAGCGGCACGCGCGCTGGCGCACAAGTATCACGACCCCAGCGCGGCCGCGCGCACGTTCGCCCTCGCGTTCAATCACGCGCAGAGCACGCTGCGTCACCTGGGCATCTCCAGCGACGACGCACTGCTCTACGAGCGACTCGCCTCGCGCGTGCTCTACACCGATGCATCGCTCCGCGCGGCGCCCGAGGCCCTCGAGCGCAACGTGCTGGGCCAGGCGGGGCTCTGGGCGCATGGCGTGTCCGGCGACCTGCCGATCCTGCTCGTGCGCGTGGTGGAAGAGAACGACCTGCCGCTGGTGCGCCAGGTGCTGCAGGCGCAGGAATACTGGCGGCTCAAGGGACTGCGGGCTGACGTCGTCATCCTCAACGAGCACCCGGTGAGCTACCTCGACGAGATGCACGTGCAGCTCGCGGAGTTGCTGGATACTGGTCCGTGGGGCGCCTGGAAGCATCGGGCCGGCGGCGTCTACCTGCTGCGCGGCGACCGCATGCCCGAGGCGGAGCGGCATCTGCTCACCGCCGTCGCGCGCGCCGTCCTCAGTGGCGACAGGGGCGAGCTCGTGAACCAGCTCGACCGGCCCTATCCGGAGCCGCAGTGGCGCCGGGAACTGCCGACGCCCCCGCGCGAGCCGGTGCCGGAGCACCACGCCCTGACCATCCCCATGCCGGAGCTCACGCTCGCCAATGGCACCGGAGGGTTCGGCGAGTGCGGCCGCGAGTACGTCGTGGTGCTCGACGGCGCCGCGCAGACGCCGCTGCCGTGGGTGAACGTGATGGCGAATCCCGGCTTCGGCACCGTCGTGTCCGACTCGGGCTCGGCATACTCATGGGCGGGCAACAGCCGCGAGAATCGGCTCACGCCATTCGCGAACGACCCGATCGGCGACCCCACCGGCGAGGCCCTGTACCTGCGCGACGACGAGACCGGCGAGGTGTGGTCGCCGACCCCCGGCCCCATTCCGCGCAGCGCGAAGAGCGGCCGCTTCGTGGTGCGGCACGCGGCGGGCGTGTCGCGATTCGCGCATGCGTCGCATGAGATCGTCCAGGAGCTGGCGGTATTCGTCGATGTGCGCGACCCCGTGAAGATCTCCCTCCTGACGGTGACCAACCGCAGCGCGCGCGCGCGGCGCCTGAGCCTCTTCGGCTACGTCGAGTGGCGCCTCGGGCCGCCCCGCGAGGGCGAGCACCTGCACGTGATCACGGAGCTGGACGAGGAGACGGGCGCCGTGTTCGCTCGCAACCCGTACAACACCGAGTTCGCCGGCCACGTGGCATTCATCGGGGCCAGTGAGCGGGCCGAGTCTGCCACGGGGGACCGCCTCGCGTTCCTGGGGCGGAACGGCACCCTGTCGGCTCCGGCCGCGTTGAGCCGGCACAGCTTCGCCGGCAGCGTCGGAGCCGGGCTCGACCCGTGCGGTGCACTGCAGGTACGCCTCGAGCTTGCACCCGGCGAGACGCGACGCGTGGCGATCGTGCTTGGCCAGGGGCAGGATCGGGAGCACGCGCGGGAACTGCTGCAGCGCCATCGGCCCCTGGAAGCCGCGGCGCAGTCGCTCGCGCGAGTAGCCGCTTCGTGGGACGACATCCTCGGCGTCGTCGAGGTGCGTACGCCGGACGACTCCTTCGACCTGCTCCTCAACCGCTGGCTCCTGTACCAGGTGCTCAGCTGCCGCATGTGGGCCCGGTCCGCCCTGTATCAGCCGGGAGGTGCGTTCGGGTTCCGCGACCAGTTGCAGGATGCCATGGCGCTCGGACTCGCGCGACCGGAGTTGCTGCGCGAGCACATCCTCCGCGCCGCGGGCCGACAATTCGTGGAAGGTGACGTGCAGCACTGGTGGCACGAGCCTTCGGGGCGCGGCACCAGGACGCGCTGCTCGGACGACCTGCTCTGGCTGCCGTATGTGGTGGCGCACTACATGGACGTGACGGGCGACGGCACGATCCTCGACGAAGTCATCCCGTTTCTCGAGAGCGCGCCGCTCGAGCCGGGCGAGATGGAGCTGTACCAGCAGCCGAGCGTCTCCATCCAGGCCGGCACGCTGCTGGAGCACTGCACGCGAGCCATCGAGCGAAGCCTGACGATGGGTCCGCACGGACTGCCGCTCATCGGCAGCGGCGACTGGAACGATGGCATGAACCGCGTCGGCCACCTCGGGCGTGGCGAGAGCGTGTGGCTCGGCTGGTTCCTGCACACGGTCCTGCGGCAGTTCGTCCCCTTGTACGAGTCGGCCGGCGATTCGGAGCGCGCATCCCGGCTGGCCGGCGAGGCGGATCGGCTGGGCACCATGCTCGACCAGGCCTGGGACGGCGACTGGTACCGGCGCGCCTATTACGACGACGGCATGCCGCTCGGCTCGTCGCAGAACGACGAGTGCCGCATCGACGCGATCGCGCAATCGTGGGCGGTGCTGTCGGGGGCGGCTCCGCTCGCACGGGCCGAGCGCGCCATGGACGGGGTGCGCTCGCAGCTCGTCAATCGAGGCGGAAAGGTCATCCTGCTGCTCACGCCGCCGTTCGACCGGTCGACGCACGATCCGGGTTACATCAAGGGCTATCCGCCCGGCGTGCGCGAGAACGGCGGGCAGTACACGCATGCCGCGATCTGGACGATGATGGCCGTGGCGCGGCTCGGCAACGGCGACGAGGCGATGGAGTTGTTCCACATGCTCAATCCGATCAACCACGCCCGCACGCCGTCGGACGTGGGCCGCTACAAGGCCGAGCCGTACGTGACGGCCGGCGACGTGTATGCGCATCCCGAACATATGGGGCGGAGCGGCTGGTCGTGGTACACGGGGTCGGCGGGATGGTTGTACCGTGCGGGTCTCGAGGAGTTGCTTGGATTGCGGCGTCATGGATCGAGCTTCGAAGTCGATCCCTGCATTCCATCCGCATGGCCATCGTTCTCCATCGTTTGGCGCTTCGGAGGCACGCGCTACGAGATCGATGTCGACAACTCCGCGGGATGCTGTCGCGGCGTTGCGTCGGCGACGCTGGACGGCGCCGAGTGCGAGTCGCGCGCGATCCCGCTCGTCGACGACGGCGGGACGCACGACGTGCGGGTGGTCCT
>JBJMOZ010000238.1:0-10920 GCA_045803465.1 Gemmatimonadales bacterium
CGCTCAAAGATATCCAAAGCGGCAAATTCGCCAAAGGCTGGATCAAAGAATACCAAAGCGGCTACAAAAAGTACAACGCGCTGCTGAAAAAAGGCGAACAACATTCCATCGAAAAAGTCGGCGCTCGCCTCCGTTCCATGATGCCCTGGATCCAAAAACGCTCCATCAAAGGCGTGCAGGCCGCCTATTAGGTCAGGTAGGGACGGACCGCCGGGCCGTCCTCGGCGCACTGAGGACAGTGCCGCCCTACCTCTAAGCGCCAATAGGGGTGCTGTCCCAGCGCGCCCTCCGCGTCCGGTCGAAAGGCCTTGCGCCCCGCCATTGCCGCAGTAAATTAGTCCGCTCTTGGGTGCACCCATAGCTCAATTGGATAGAGCATCTGACTACGGATCAGAAGGTTAGAGGTTCGAGTCCTCTCGGGCGCATGTGTAGCGAGTTGGGCAGGTGCGGGGTGTGGCGCAGTTGGTAGCGCGCCTGCTTCGGGAGCAGGAGGTCGTGGGTTCGAGTCCCGCCACCCCGATGGAATCCGCGAAACGCCGGCCACCGAATCTTCGGTGGCCGGCGTTTCGCCTTCTACGAGGCGACGGCCGTGGAGAACGGATCGAACTGCGTTGCCACGCCGGGAATGATCTGGTCGTGCCCCACCCGCGGATCCGCGAACGCTCGCGCCTTGTAGCGCGCGAGCGCTGCGGCGGCGTGCCGGCGCGCGCGCAACACGTCCTCGACGCACAGGCGCTGAAACGGCCGGAAGGAGAAGGGATCGCCCAGCGCGCGGGCACGATTCGCGCGGATCGTCGGCCAGTGGGCGGCGAGGCGCGGCGCGAGTTCGAGCACCGTGCGGAAGAGGTCGCTCGGCGTCACCTCCGCATCGTAGGCGTAGGCGAGGTATCGGCGCTCGATCAGCGTCCAGAAGTCATCCGTCTCCGGTCCCTGGTCCACCGCATCGTACTCGAGCGCGGTGCACGCGAGCCCCCAGACGATGTGGCGAGCACGATCGGCGCGGTGTCGCGTGGGCGAGTGCGGCGCGTCGTGCCAGTGGCGCAGGTGCGGCCCGTGCATGCGGTAGCCGGTCGGGAACCCGAGCCGCCACAGGCGCGTGTTGAGCTCGGTCCACTCGCCCCAGAACTCGCGCAGCGGGCTGAAGCCACCGACGTCGCGCAGAAGATCGCCGTAGCTCGCGCAGAGCATCCCCTGCACGGGCATGTGCCGCAGGCCGGCATGCTCCACCGACGGCGTGTCGGCGCGCGGCTTGAACGGGCTGTCATCGGCCGCCTGCACGGACGGCAGGCCCACGAGCGCCACGGGATGCTCGCGTAGCGCAGTCGCCAGCGTGGCGAAGACCGGTCCGTGCAGCGTGAGATCGTCATCGACGAAGCACACGAGCGGTGCACGGCAGAGCGCGAGCTGCACGTTGCGGCCCTCGGCGATGGTGCAGCGTCCCTCGTTGAAGTGCACACGGAGGTGCACGCCGGGGGCGGCCGCCTTGAGGCGGCGGACGATCGCCGCCCGGCGCTCCCGCGCGGGTGCGTTGTAGACGACGACCACCTCCGTGGCGTCATCCGCTCCGGCAGCGCGCAAGCCGGCGAGCAGTCGCACCAGGTGCGGCTCGCGCTCCGGCAGCGTCAGCATCGTGATCGACCAGGCCAGCCCCCGAGGGCCGGTCACGAGAGCGCCGGGGTGAGACCGGAGCTTGCGAGCGCCGCTACGGCGACGCGCCAGCCAGCGTGACCCTTCGCTGCCACGGTTTCGACGCACGGCACTGCACGGAGGGCTGGGTGGTGGTTCCCATCCGTCTGCTGCACCGCGAGCGGGCGAGCCACGGCCCGCAGCATCGACGCATCGTTCTCCCCATCGCCGACAGCTCCGACCACTCGAGGGACGTCGCCCACGGCGCGGCGTCCCTCGAGGTAGGTGCGCACGGCGTCGCCCTTGTCGGGCCCCTGCCAGACCGCAAGCCACCGTCCGCCGAGCTCGACGGCGTAACCGTCCTTGCGCAGCGCGAGCAGCCAGGCCGCGTTGACCGGGTCTGACGCGGGCGGCTCGACCAGGACGGTGCAGCGACGCGCGAGCGCCCGCCGCTCGGCCGCGGGAGTTCCAAATCGCGCGGCGCGCAGTGCCGGTGGCAGCTCGTGCGCGAACCGCATGGTCGCCCGCAGCGCCTGGCGCGCGTGGCCGATCGCCGCCAGCACGGCGTCCGCCGACGCCCCGCGGCAGCTGACGTACCAGCGCCGGCCGCGGTGCGTGAACGCTTCCGTGGCGCCGAGTGCCCGGGCGAGTTGCGGCGCCCGCACTGCGATGCAGCAGCCATTCTCCGCGATCACGTCGCCATCGCCGCCGAGCTCGTCCAGGAGCGTGACGAGCTCCTCCACGGTTCGGCTCGACGCGAGCACCACCTCGACGGAGCGCGAGGCCGACGCCCAGCTCGCGCGCAGCGTCTCGCGAGGTGTCCGTCCGTCGAGCAGCGTTCCGTCGACATCGCTGAAGAGCATCACGGCGCCGACCTCGCCGTGCGGCGGCGCACGTCCTCCAGATGCCGCAGGCATTCCGCGGCCCATCGACGCACGTCGTACCGGCGGACGCAGCCCGCCAGGTGGCGCATGCGGACCCGACGCTCCGCGGCGGACATGTCCAGCGCCGCGCCGCACGCGGCCGCGAGCGCGGCCGGATCGCGCGGATCGACCCGCAGCGCGGCGGCAAGCTCGGCCGCGGCGCCCGCGTTCTCGCTCAGGACGAGCACGCCGTCCTGGTCCACGCGGCTCGCGACGAATTCCTTCGCCACGAGGTTCATGCCGTCGCAGAGTGGCGTCACGAGCATCACGTCCGCCGCCCGGTACCACGCGGCGAGCTCGGTGGGCTCGAGCGACCCATAGCGATAGGAGACCGGCTGCCACGTCGCGGTACCCCACCGTTGGTTCAGCGTGCGCACCTGCGCTTCGACACGCTCGCGAAGGGCCCGGTATGCGGGCACGCGCTCCCGCGATGGAATGGCGAGCTGGAGCAGCCGCACGCGGCCGCGCAATTCCGGCCGACAGGCGAGCAGCCGATCCATCGCCTCGAGCCGCTCGGGGAGTCCCTTCGTGGGATCGAGCCGTTCGACCCCGACCAGCAGCGGACCGTCACCACGAAGCCGCGCGGCGCGCGCGGCCACGAGAGGGTTCGCCGCCCGTCGAGCGAAGGCCTCGACGTCCACGCTCATCGGCGCCGTGAAGACGCGTACGTCGCGGCCGGCATACCGGACGCGCGTGGGGCTCGCGAAGGGGGCGGCGTCGCCGAGGAGATGGCGCACGGCCTTGGCGAAGCATGTCGCGTAGGCGCCGATATGGAAGCCCAGGACGTCGGCACCAAGCATCCCCGCCAGCAGGTTCGCCGCTCCAGGAAGCGTCGCGAAGTGCGCGACGTCGGGAAAGGGCGTGTGGAGGAAGAAGGCGATGCGGAGATCGGGCCTGCGCCGCCGCAGCAAGCGCGGCAGCAGCATGAGCTGGTAGTCATGGATCCAGACCCGGCTACCCAACGGCGCCTCGCGCGCCACCACGTCCGCGAAGCGCGCGTTCACCGCCGCGTAGGTGCGTGCGGCCCGAGCGAGCCGCGTGGCATCTTCTGCCTCGGCCGGCAGGCCGTGGAGGCACGGCCACAGCGTGCCATTGCAGAAGACGTCGTAGAAGTCGCCCACCTCGGCAGCGTCGAGCGTGACGCCGACCGCGGCCCGGTCGGCAAGCTGCCGGTCGAGGGTCGCGGGGTCACCCGCCACCGCTTCCTGCCCCACTCCGTGCCATCCGATCCAGCGGGCGCCCAGCTCACCTTGGATCCCTCCCAGCGCCGTGGCGAGCCCGCCGGTGCTCGGAACCAGCGTGATATCACCAGCCTCCATGCGAACGGAGACCGGCAGCCGATTCGCCACGAGCAGAAGCGGCCGATCGTCGGTCGTGACGCGCGGAGCCGACCGCCGAACGGCGATCGGCATGTCGTGAATTGACATCGTCATGGTCACCTCCTGAACACCTTCGAAGCCCCATGGCGCGGGCTATCTTGGATAGGCCTGGTCAGTCGGCGAGCGGTCGGGTTCGTCGGGACGCCACTCGCGACAGGGTCGCAATGCACGCTCGGCACGGTAGCCCGACGGGCTCAGCGTGGGCGCACATGGTTCTCAAACAATCGTCAAATCGAGCCCAAGTGCTTCAGCTGCAGACCTTTGGAGGCGTGTATCTCGCGGATGCCGAGGGGCGTCCGCTGGGTGGTGCGGCCAGCCAGAGGCGACTGCTGGCCGTGCTGCTGCCGCTCGCCGTGGCGGGCGATCGCGGCGTGAGTCGCGAGAAGCTCATGGCACTGCTGTGGCCGGAGGTGGACGAGGATCGCGCGCGCCATTCCCTGACCCAGGCGCTCTACTCCGCGCGTCGCGCGGCGAACGCCGACGACGTATTCGTGTTGAGCGCGGGAGACGTCCGGCTCGATCGCGACCGGATCCGGGCGGACGTGCAGGAATTCGAGTCGGCCTTGCGCGCCGGCGACCTCGCGCGTGCCGCGGCACTGTACCACGGCCCATTCGCGGACGGGTTCTCTCTGCCCGGGAGCAGCGAGTTCGAGCACTGGTGCTCCGGGCAGCGGCATCGGCTGGAGGGGCTCGCGGCTGGCGCAGTCGAGGGGCTCGCACACGAGGCCGAATCGGACGGGCGGCTGCGCGACGCCGTCGCATGGCGGCGCCAACTGGTCACGATCCGCCCGCTCGATACCGCGGGCGCCATGAGCTACATGCGAGCGCTGGCCCGCGCGGGCGATCGCGCCAGCGCGCTGCAGCACGCGCGCGTGCACCAGTTGCTGCTGCGCGAGCAACTCGCGCTCGAGCCGGAGCCCGCCCTTCTGGAGCTGGTCCGCCTGCTTCGCGAGGGCGCCCCGGCGGTCGCCACGGCACGGGGTCGCGAGGACGAGGGCGTGGCTGCCCTCGACACCGTGCCGGCATCTCGGTCCGAGCCGATTGCGGACCCGGTGGAACCCGAGAGCGACGGAACCGCGGTCGTGGCCAACGTCGAACGGGCGCTGCCCGCGCCCGTCCCGGCGCGGGGATCCCATCTGCGAAATGCGCTGGGACGTCGGCCACTGCTGCTCGGCGCCCTCGCGCTCGCCGCGCTCGTCTTCACCGTATGGCGCTCGGCGCGGGAGCGTCCCGTCCTCCCGCCCGCGGCGCCGCCCGCGCTCGAGCAGAAGGTCGTCGTGACGCCGTTTCGCGTCTCCGGTGCGAGTGCGTCGCTCGCGTATCTGAGCGAGGGAATCGTCGAGCTCCTCTCGGCTCGGCTCGCGGACGACTCGAGCGCCCGATCCGTGGACGCCGGCGCGGTCCTCGCCGCATGGCGTGCTGCGGGTCTGGCCGACGTCGCGGACGTGCCGCGGGATACGATCCTGGCCCTGGCCCAACGGCTCGGCGCCGAACGGGTGGTGATCGGGAGCGTGGTGGGGAACGTGCGACGGGTGGTGGTGGCGGCGACGGTGCTCGACACGGAAACGGGGCTCGTCGCCGGCTCCGCGACCATCGAGGTGCCGCCCGACAGCGTGGGCCAACTGGTGGATGCACTTGCGGCGCGGCTGCTTCTCATCGAGTCCGGCGAGGACGCGTCGCTCGCGGCGCGCACCACGGGCTCGCTGCGCGCGCTGCGTGCCTTCCTCAGCGCGCAGGCGTCGTTCCGGCGTGGCGAGTACGTGGCAGCCGTGGCGGGCTACGAGGACGCGCTCCGGGCCGACTCGACGTTTGCGCTTGCGTCCCTGCAGCTCGCCCGTTCGGCGGATCGCCTCGGATCGGTGGAGCAGGGCACCGGTGCGCTCGTCACCACGTGGCGCGAGCGGGCGTCGCTCGACGCGCGCGGGCGCGCGCTGCTGGTGGCGCAGGCAGGGCCTCGCTTTCCTGCCCCTTCCGAGGGTGCGGAGCTGGAGCGGGCGTGGGAGCGGATCATCGATCTCACGCCCGACCGCGCGGATGCCTGGTACGATCTGGGTTCGCGACTCCTGCAGGAGGGCCGGATCGTCGGCGATCCGAACGCGCGCGCGGCGGCCTCCACCGCGCTGCGCCGCGCCATACGCATCGACTCCACGCACGCGCCCGCCCGCGAGCTGCTCGCGTATGCGGAGTTGACGGACCTGCGGACGCCCGCCACGACGCAAGTGGACACGACCCTGCCGCTCGGCCCCTTCCTCTCCTGGCTGGCGGCCGTGCGGCGCGGCGATACCCTCGCGTTCCCTCAGGTCGCGCGGCGGATCCCGGCGAGCGACACGCGCAACGCGCGCGCCATCGCGCGCGAGGCCCAGCAGCAGGGGCGCATGATCGATGCGGCCAAGGCGGTGGCGCTGCTGCAGGCGCGCGCGGGACGACCGTCGGAACGTGTGGACCTGATCCTGGCCCGACATGCGCTCGCGCTGAACGCCGGGCGGACGCAGGAGGCGGCAGCCGCCGCGGCACTGCTCGCGGAGGTACGGCCGGGCGCGCACGCGCACCTGCGGCTCAGCGTACTCGACGCGGTCTTCGGCCCAGGCGACGCCCGCGTGGCGAGCACCGCCGCCCGCGAGCTCCTTCGCAGCGCCGAGACGCGTCCCTCGGACGATCCCAGCGAGCGCGCGGTGCAACTGGCGGATGCATGCGCCGTCGGATTCTGGCTACACGCGCAGGGCGATACCTCGCGCCTGCGGGCCATCGTGGGCCGCTTGCGCGCAGACACGCTCGCGGCCAGGGCCGTCCCGCCGATCGTGTCGATGATGTCAGGCGCCTGCGCGGCGGTCCTCGACGCGGGGCTCGGAGTGGCTTCGGGAGCGCCGGACGCGGCGCGACGCCTGGCGCGGATCGACGCGCTGGCCTTCACGGCCGGTGCGGCCGGGGACGGCATCACATTCGTGCCGATCGTGCTGGCGCGCCTGCATGCCGCTATGGGCGACACCTCGGCGGCCCTCGACGCGATCCGCCGTCGCCAGTCACTTGCGGGCTGGCCACGCTATCTCGCGACCGCGCTCCGCACCGAAGCCATGCTCGCACTCGCGCTCGGCCGGCCCGCGGAAGCCGTGCCGGTGCTCGAGCGTTACCTCGCGCTGAGACAGGATGCCGACGCGGGACTCGCGGCGGAGCGCGCCGCGGGGGCGGCGGCACTCGACTCGGCACGGCTCGCTGCCGCGCGACCGCTCGAAGGCAGGCCGCCGAGCTGACAGGGGACCGGAGGCGCAACGTTCAGGACGCGTCGACGTCGACGTCGCGCGTCATCTCGACCATCGTCCGCCGGAAGCCCGCGCGCGTGAACAGTCGCTGCGCGGCTTCGTTGCGCTCGGCGGTCGAGAGCACGATCTGCGGCGCGCCGCGCGCCTCGAGCGCCTGCGCCGCCGCCTCGAGCAGCATCTGACCGACGCCACGTCCGCGATGCGAGGGGTCGACGACGAGGTCATGCAGTACGCCCGCCGGGCCACGCAGCGACATGTAGTCCTGCCCTTCGACGCCACCATAGGCGTAGCCGAGTACCTCGCCATCGTCCTCCGCGACGAGCACGATGACTCCCGGCGCCCCAAGCTGCGACCCGAGGTAGGCCGCGTACCCGCGCTCGGTGCGCGGCGTCGCGTCGATGAATCGCCGCGGGTCGAAGTCGTGGTGTGTCCGGACGAGGAGCGCGCCGAGTCGCCCGAGGGCCGGCAGGTCGGCCGGCGTCGCCGGGCGGATGATGGTGACCGGCATGCAGCTAACGGTTGATCATCCGTTGCGCGCTCTCGGGATACCGTGCGCCCTGCACCGATATTTCCGTGGCCGCGCGCTCGATCTCGTCGAGATCCTCACGCGTCAGCTCGACGACGGCGGCACCGAGGTTCTCCTCTAGCCGATGCAGCTTCGTGGTACCGGGAATCGGCACGATCCAGGGCTTCTGCGCGAGCAGCCAGGCGAGCGCGACCTGCGCCGGCGTCGCGTGCTTCCGCGCCGCGATTGCGGTGAGCCGCTCGACCAGGGCCTGATTCGCCTTCCGGTTCTCCGGCGTGAAGCGTGGCAAGGTGTTGCGGAAGTCGGACGGGTCGAACGTCGTGCGCTCGTCGATCTTGCCGGTGAGGAAGCCCCTGCCCAGCGGGCTGAAGGGCACGAACCCGATCCCGAGCGCCTCGAGCGTCGGAAGGATCTCCGCCTCGGGTTCACGCCACCACAACGAGTACTCGCTCTGCAGCGCGGTGACGGGCTGGACCGCGTGCGCGCGACGGATCGCGTCCACGCCCGCCTCGGACAGGCCGAAGTGCCTCACCTTGCCCTGCTGGATCAAGTCCTTCACCGCGCCCGCGACCTCCTCGATCGGCACCTGCGGGTCCACCCGATGCTGATAGAAGAGGTCGATCGCCTCGCTTCGCAGCCGCTTCAGCGATGCCTCGGCGACCTGCCTGATGTGCGCGGGCCGGCTGTCGAGGCCCATCATCGTGCCATCCTCGATCCTGAAGCCGAACTTGGTCGCGATCCTCACCTGGCCGCGGAATGGTGCGAGCGCCTCGCCGACCAGCTCCTCATTGGTGAACGGACCGTAGACCTCGGCCGTGTCGAACAGCGTCACGCCGCGCTCGACGGCCGCGCGGATCAGCGCGATCCCCTGCGCCTTCTCCGTCGGCGGACCGAAGCCATGGCTCAATCCCATGCAGCCGAAGCCGATGGCCGACACCTCGAGTCCGTTGCTGCCCAGAGTACGCTGCTCCATCGCTCCTCCTCCCGGCATATCGCCACGCCCATGTCGATTCAGATACCCACAAGCTGGCGCGCCGCTCGCCCACGATCCAGTTGACACCAAATTCTCGCCCGGATAAGCGTTCTGGCGCACGTCGGCAATGGCGGCGTGGTATCCACGCGGCGACTGGGGGAAGCAATGGAGATCTTCGAGGCCGTCATCGCGCTGCTGCTGGGCGGTGCCGCACTGGCCGCCGTGGCCCGGCGGGTAGGCGCGCCCTACCCGGCACTGGTGGCATTGGCCGGCGCGGGCCTCGCACTGATCCCCGGCGTGCCCGCCATGGTGCTCGACCCCGAGCTGGCCCTGGCCCTCTTCGTCGCGCCCGTGCTGGTCGACGCCGCCTTCGACGCGTCGCCACGCGACCTGCGCGTGAACTGGCGCCCGATTACCAGTCTCGCGCTGGGCGCCGTGGCGCTCACGGTCGCCATGGTAGCCGTCGTGGCGCGTTTGCTGGTGCCCGACATGCCGTGGGCGGCGGCCATCGCCCTCGGCGCCATCGTGGCCCCACCCGACGCGGCCGCTGCGAGCGCGGTGCTGCGCCAGCTCCGCCCGCCCCACCGCCTGCTCGTCATCCTCGAGGGAGAGAGCCTCTTCAACGATGCGAGCGCGCTGCTCATCTACCGGCTTGCCGTCGCCGCCGCGGCGGTCGGATTCCTGCCCATGAGCAGCGTGCTCCCCACGCTGCTCGTGGTCACGGTGGGGAGCGTCGTCCTCGGCCTCGTGCTGGCGCGAGTGTCATTGTTCGCGACGGCGCGCATCCAGGACGTCTCCACCGCGGTGGTGACGCAGTTCTGCACGACGTTCGGCATCTGGATCCTCTCCGAGCGGTTGCAGCTTTCGGGCATCATCACCACGGTGGTATTCGCGATGGCGGCGTCGCGGCGGGCGCCGGAGATCCTGCCCGCGCGCGTCCGCGTTCCGGCGTGGGCGGTGTGGGAGGTGGCGGTGTTCGTGCTGAACGTGCTCGCGTTCATCCTGGTGGGCTTCCAGCTCAAGTCCCTCGCCGCGGACATGACCAGGGCGACGGGACTACGCTATGCCGGCATCGCGGCAGCGCTCACCGTCGTGGTCATCGTCGCGCGCATCGCATGGGTCACCGGGGCCGCGGCGCTCAGCAGGTGGAGATGTCGCCCAGGAGCGGGTGGCACGTCCGCGCGCCGGGATGTGGTGGCACTGAGCGCGCGCGGCGCAGCGGTGGTGGGCTGGTGCGGCATGCGTGGCACCGTATCGCTCGCTGCCGCGCTCGCCCTCCCGGCCGCCTTCCCGCACGGCGACCTGATCCTTGTCACCGCGTTCGGCGTGGTGCTCGGCACGCTGGTGGTCCAAGGGATGACGCTCAGGCCGCTCATGCGATTCCTGGGTCTCGAGGACGACGACACCGTGGATCGCGAGGTACGACTCGCCCGGCTCGAATCGCTGCGCGCCGCGGTGGCCGCGGCGGCGGAGTGCCCGGAGGTCGGCACGGCGAGGCTCGTCCGGCACCGCTATGAGCTGCAGTTGCGACGGGCGGAGGAAGACGCCAACGCGAACGGTGCCGGTACGATGGGCGAGCCGCCGGCGGTCACGGCGAAGGCCCCGGCGCCGGACCGCGATGGTGACGCGGCGGTCGTGCGTGCCGCGACGGAGGCTCAGCGCCGTAAACTGGTGGCGCTACGGTCGGACGGCACCATTGGAGATGCGGCGTTCCAGCGCGTCGAGGAGGAGCTGGACTGGGCCGAGCTGGATTGGGCGCAGCTCGTGCGCTGACGTCGGCAAATCACGACGGCATCCCGGCGCGACAGCTGACCTTTCACGCCTGATCCGAGTGCACGCGAACCGCGATGCCCCAGGGGTCGGTTGCCAGGATCGCGTCGCCCGATATGCGCTCCACCATGTGCCCAGCCAGCGACAGGCTGCGCTCGACGGCGGTCACATCATCGGGCGTCGGCAGCTCGATGGTCCATTCGAGCAGTCGCGCATCGTCGGGCTCGGGCGGACGCGCCGTCGGGCCGGCCCATGTGTTCGTGCCCACATGATGATGGTAGCCGCCGGCGCCGAGGAACAATGCGCCAGGATAGCGCCAGGTGATGCGGTCGAGCCCCAGTCCCTCGGCGTAGAACGCCGCCCCCATCGCGAGATCGCCGACATGCAGATGCACGTGGCCCATCACGGTGCCGGCCGGCATGCCGCTCCATCTCTCATCGCCCGCTGCGGCCAGCACGCCGTCCAC
>JBJMOZ010000265.1:0-4573 GCA_045803465.1 Gemmatimonadales bacterium
GCCCATCGCCTCGATGCGCTCGAGCTGCCGGAGCAGTGCACCCATGAGCCGGGCCGACGGGAGGTGCAGCGGGCGGCCGCGTTCGGCGGCGGCCGAGTGCCGCAGCAGGTCGAGTGCCCAGCCGCGCGCCGCCGTATCGCGCACGCGCGCGAGCAGGCGTTCGCTCGCGGTGGCGAACGAGAGGCCCGGCGGCAGGCCGAGCGAGAGGTGCGAGGCACCGACGGCGAAGTCGATGCCGGCCGCATCGACATCGAGCGGCACCGAGCCAAGGGAATGGGTCAGGTCGGCGATGACGACGCACGACTCCGATCGCCACACGGCGGCGAGCTCGGTGAGCGGCGCGAGCAGGCCGGTGCCGGACTCGACGTGCGGAATGAGCACGGCATCGAACGACGGGCCATCGAGAAACTGGCGTGCCACCTCGGGTGAGAGCGCGCGGCCGGGCGGCACGTGCAGGCGGACCGCTTCCTTGCCGCACGCTTCCGCGTCGCGGGCGAATCGCTCGCCGGCCGGACCGGTGACGAGTACGAGCACGCGACGCGTCACGGCGGTGCGGAGCACGGCGTCGAACCAGACGGAGGGCGGTAGCGGGTCGATCATCACCCGCCGGCGGGTACCGAGCAGGGCACCGAGCCCGGCCTGCAGGCGGGGCCAGGTGGAGACGATCGCAGGATCGCCGGGGCCGAGCTCGCCGAGCGGTGCGGCCGCCGCCAGGTCGGGATGGACGTTGGCACGGTCGGGCAGGTAGTAGCGCATGTACTGAGCAAGCTACACGCGGTCATGGCAGACGTTGACTCCGCACGGCCACCGCCCTAAATCCCGGCAGCCGGTTCACACCTCATTCGGAGTTCACCGTGCACGAACCCGTGTCCCGTCGTTCGTTCCTGGAAGCCATGGGCCTGTCGGCCGCCGCCGTTACGCTGCCTGCACCAGCGTTCCGAGGCGCGCCGGCCATCCGGCGCAGCGCACCGGCGACGCCGGTGGCGATCAGCTCGGCGAACAGCCTCGCGCCGGTGACGCGCGCCGTGGAGCTGGTGCTCAAGGGCACCGACACGCTCGATGCCGCCGTCGAGGGCGTAAAGCTTCAGGAGCTCGACCCGAAGGACCAGTCGGTGGGCTACGGCGGGTTGCCCAACGAGGAAGGCGTGGTGCAGCTCGATGCGTCGTGCATGCACGGGCCGACGAAGCGTGCCGGTGCGGTGGCCGCGCTCGAAGGCATCAAGACGCCGAGCGAGGTGGCGCGGCTGGTCCTCAAGTACACCAACCACATCCTGCTGGTGGGCGCAGGCGCGAAGCGATTCGCGCTTTCCTACGGCTTCAAGGATGAAGAGCTGCTGACACCGGAGTCGCGGCAGCGGTGGCTCGCCTGGCGCGCCAACCGCGGGCGGGAGGACGACTGGCTCGACGTGCCCGCGAGCGAGCAGATGGTGGCGCGCCCCACCGGCACGATCAACCTCAACGTCGTCGACGCCAAGGGCGACATCTCGTCGGTGACCACGACGAGCGGGCTCGCGTGGAAGATCCCCGGGCGCGCCGGCGACTCGCCCATCGTGGGTGCAGGGCAGTACACCGACAACACCGTCGGCGCGGCGGGGTCCACCGGTCGGGGCGAATCGAACATCATGGTGTGCGGCGGGTTCCTGACGGTCGAGCACATGCGACGCGGCCTGTCGCCCACCGATGCCTGCCTCGAGACGCTCAAGCGCGTCGTCGCCATGTCGCCGGACCGGCTGCTGGGACCCAACGGCCGGCCGACGTTCGACATCCTCTTCTACGCGGTGAACAAGAAGGGCGAGTTCGGGAGCGCGTCGATCTACCCCGGCCGTTTCGCCGTGCACGATGGCAGAACGGCGGCGTTCCGCGACTGCGCCTTCCTCTTCGAGCGCTCGAAGTGAAGCGCGCGCTCGTCGCGGCACTGCTCTGGGCGGCCCCGCTGGCCGCCCAGGGCATCGAGAAGCAGGAGGTGGAGCCCGGGCAGTGGCTGACGAGCTACATCCCCTTCATCGCCTCGGCGCCGAACGACGGGCCCACGCTGGAATTTCGCGTCTGGCACTGGAAGAAGGCGGCGTGGGGCGATCGCGTGACGAACGCGGTGCAACTGAGTGGCCGCGCCGGCTGGAGCCCCCGCGGCAGTTGGCTGGCGATTGGGCGGCTCGAGTGGCCCAGACTCGCCGATGGCTGGCGCCTCGCCGCCCAGGTGCAGGCGACGCACGACCAGCGCTGGGGCTACTACGGGCTCGGCAACACGGTCGACGTGGACCCCGACCTCGAGACCGACGAGCAGCCGTACTACAACCAAGTACGCCGCCGGCGCCTGCTGGGCTACGCCGACCTGACGCGCCGCCTGACGGGCCCGTTCTCCGCGTCGCTCGCCGTGTACGGCACCAGCGCCAACTTCGATGCGCGGCCCGGACCGTCCCACTTCCGCGAGGACTACGCCGAAGCGTTCACGCAGAACGAGGCCTCGGCGCGGCTCGCGCTGGTGCTCGACCTGCGCGATCGCGAGTACGACGTGCGGCGCGGGGCACTGATCGAGGGTGGCTACCAGGTGGGTGTGTCGTCGGAAGCGTTCGGTCGCTGGTACGGCATCGCCCGCGGCTGGGTGTCGCCGACCAGCACGACGGTGCTGGGGGTGCGCGCCTTCGCCGCCAACCTCACCGGCACGCCCACGCTCGAGTCCCGCCTGACGCTGCCGGCATGGGAGAACACGATGAGCACGCTGGGCGGCGAGGAGTCGCATCGGGGCGTGCCCAACGGACGCTTCACCGGCCGCGGCGTCATCGGCGCCAACCTCGAGGCGCGTCAGGCGGTGAAGGACTTCGAAGGATTCGGGGCAGTGGGCGTACTGGGCTTCGTGGACGGCGGCCGCGTCTTCGAAGCGGAGGACTGGACGCTCACGTTCGACGACTGGACCGTCGGCGGCGGCGGGGGCATCTGGCTGCGGGTGCTGCAGGGCAACGTGCTGCAGTTCACGGCGGGCTTCGCCGAGGGCGAAAGCTTCCTCGGCTTCCGGACGGCCTGGAGCTTCTAGCCTCCCAGGCCGGCCGTCGCGAGCACCTCGCGAATCGTCGTCTCGCCGCGGTCGCGGGCATACCACTTCCGCGTATGCAGCAGGCGCTCCTCCTTGCTGAGCGTCTCCTTGTTCTCCTTCACCCACGCCTGCAGCTCCGACGGCCGCGGGCCCCAGTGGCCCAGCTCGCGATACGCCTCGTCGAGGACGATGACGACGGGAATGGAACGCGACCCGTCGTATAGGTAGCGATTCATGACGTCCGGGTTCTCGTCACGAAGCAGGAAGCGAAGGAATACGCCCGGCACCGCTTCCGCGAAGCGCGCGAGAAACGGTGCGGTGTTGTTCGTGTCCATGCACCAATCTTCGGCGAGCATGATCATGCGCAGCACGGTGCCCCTCGGCACGGCACTCGCCGACCACTCCGGCGCCCGGGCGTTGCGGTAGATCCCTTCCCAGAGCGAGCGATACGGCTCCTTCGCGCGCTCCAGGAACTCCCGCACGGTGAGCGACCGGCCCCAGAGCTCTTCGAGGTCCAGCGGGGCATCGGCCCGCAGCGGCATCGCCATCAGAGTTCCTCGATCCGCACGCCGCGCTCGCCAAGCTCGCGCACGTATTCGTCGAAGGGAATCGCCTCGTCGGGCGTGTGCACGCCCTTCGTGACCACGCGCCCGTCGGCCTGCATCTGCCCCGTGATCGAGAGGGAGTACGCCGTCGTGCGCATCATGGCCGAGATGCCGTGCTCGGCGTCGTAGCGGTCGACCAGGCGGAACGTCACTTCGGCGCGCGTGCCGCCCTTCGTGCCGCTCACCTTCACCAGCAGCGCCACCAGGTCGCGGCCCTTCGGCTTGTGCAGCTTCGGGTGCACGGCGGCGATGAACACGTCGCGGGGCACGACCTGCTGGCCCTTCACCACGATGGGCGTGTTGTCGATGAGACCCAGCTCGCGGATCGGCCGCATGATGGCGACGTGGCCGGGATAGCGGAGCGTCTTGTACTCCATGACGTCCACCTGGCCCTCGTACTTGAATGGCAGCGTGCTGATGCCGCCCGCAGTGTGGAACGCCTCGAGCGTGCCCACCGGCTGGGGAAAATCCACCGCCTCGAGCTCGCTGAGCGCGTCCACCTGGACCGGCTTGCCGCCCCGCAGCACCCACGACGGCGTCGTGTAATAGTCCAGCGCGCCTTCGAGCGAGTAGACGATCTGGTAGTTGAGGGGAGGCTCGGGCTGCTGGGGGAGACCGCCGACGTACACCTTCACCTGCTCCGCCCGGTCGAGCCGCCGGATCCCCTCGGCGGCCAGAATGTTGACCATGCCCGGCGCGAGACCGCAGTCCGGAATGACCGAGACCCCTCGGGCGACGGCCTGTTCGTCGAGCTTCTTCTGCTCGAAGACGATCTCGGTATTGCCGCCGAGGTCGGAGAAGTGGCAGCCGGCCTCGACGGCGGCACGGGCCATCGGGGCGTTGTAGTAATAGGGGATGGCGCTCATGACGGACGCGTGTCCGCGCATCGCGTTCCGGACCGCGGCGCCGTCGTTGACGTCGAGCCTGAGCGGGCGCA
>JBJMOZ010000267.1:0-12327 GCA_045803465.1 Gemmatimonadales bacterium
TCCGGCTGATCACCGCCGGCGTGATGCCGATCATCTTCGCCCAGACGATCATCATCGTCCCCGGCACCATCGCCAACTTCGTGAAGGCGCCGATCCTGAACGATTTCGCCGCCTTCTTCGCGCCGGGCGGCTGGGCGTACAACCTGACGTTCGCGCTCCTGATCGTGCTGTTCAGCTACTTCTACACGTCGATCATCTTCAACTCGGTCGACCTGTCGGAGAACCTGAAGAAGCAGGGCGCCTTCATCCCCGGCGTGCGCCCCGGCGCGGCCACGGCCGACTACATCGACGCGGTGCTGGCGCGCGTCACGCTGCCGGGATCGATGTTCCTCGCGGTCATCGCGATCCTGCCGATCGTCGTCTCCAACGCTCTCGGCATCCAGACGGGCTTCGGCGGCACCTCGGTGCTCATCGTGGTCGGCGTGCTGCTCGACACGATCGCCCAGGTGGAGCAGCACCGCACGCTCCGCAAGTACGACAGCTTCATGAAGACCGGTCGCGTGAAGTTCCGGGGGCGGCAGCAGCGGTTCATGTGAGGATGCGGGCGGTCGGAAGTCGAGAGTCGAGAGAGGCAATGTCCGCGTGCCGACTCTCGACTCTCGTGCATGCTCACCCTTCAACCTGAGACGTCCATGGACATCCTCCTGATGGGGCCGCCCGGGGCCGGCAAGGGCACGCAGGGTGCCATCCTCGCCGAGGCGCTGGGGCTTCCCAAGTTCGCCACCGGCGACCTGCTGCGCGACGCGGTGCAGCGCGGCACGCCCCTGGGCCTCAAGGCGAAGGCCGCGATGGAGGCGGGGCATCTGGTGAGCGACGACATCATCCTCGGCGTGGTGCGCGACGAGCTGGGGAAGCCGGAGGCGTCGCAGGGCGTGCTCTTCGACGGCGTGGTGCGCACCATCCCGCAGGCCGAGGGCATGGCGGCGATCCTCACGGAGAAGGGGCGCGCACTGACGCACGTGCTGTTCTTCGACGTGACCGACGAGGAGATCCTCGGCCGGCTCGAGAAGCGCCGCGGCCTCGAGAACCGCAAGGACGACGACCCCGCGGCCGTGGCCGTACGCCTCAAGGCGTATCGCGACCAGACGGCCCCGGTGCTGTCGCATTACGAGCGTCAGGGGCTCGTGCGGCACATTCCGGCCGTGGGTGCCGTGGACGACATCGCCCGGCGCGTGCGGAGCGCCATCGGCCGGTAGCATGGTGACGCTCAAGTCGGCGCGCGAGCTCGAGGCGATGGCGCGGGCGGGTGACATCCTCGCCCGCACCCTCGCGCGACTGCGGGAGCAGGTGCGCGCCGGCATCACCACCGAGGACCTCGACGCCGAGGCCGAGGCGTTCATCCGCAGCCACAAGGGCGCCCGGCCGTCGTTCAAGGGACTGTACGGGTTCCCGAAGACGCTCTGCGTGTCCATCGACGAGGAGATCGTGCACGGCATCCCGTCGTCCACGCGGGTGCTCGAGGAAGGCTCCATCATCAGCATCGACTGCGGCGTGCTCCTCGAGGGCCTGCACGCCGATTCGGCGACCACGGTGCCGGTAGGGCGCATCTCGCCCGAAGCGCAGCGCCTGCTCGACGTGACCTCGCAGTGCCTCGACGCCGGACTCGCCGCGGCCGTGGTGGGGAACCACATCGGCGACATCGGGCACGCGGTGCAGACGGTGGCGGAGGCGGCGGGCTTCGGCGTGGTGCGGGAACTGGTCGGGCACGGCATCGGGACGCGCTTCCACGAGGACCCGCAGGTGCCCAACTACGGCTCGCCCAAGCGCGGCCCGCGACTGCAGGTGGGCATGACGCTCGCAATCGAGCCCATGATCACCGTCGGCAGCCCCGAGACCCGCACCCTCGGCGACAAGTGGACGGTGGTGACGGCCGATGGCTCGCTCGCCGCGCACTTCGAGCACACCGTGGCGGTGACGCCCGAGGGGCCGAGGGTGCTGACGGTGGCGAGGTAGGCGAAGTCACGGCAGCGCCGCCACCGCCTCGTTCGTCCGCTCCCGCAATCGACTGGTCGCTTCATCGTTCAGGGCACCGAGATTCGCCGTGACGTTGCCGTGCGCGCCATGCGCCGCGGCCACGGCCAGCAGGCGTGCCGTCGCGAGGTCGGCGCGGAGGGCGGGGCCCACCTTCGGCTCGAGCTCCGCGGCCAGGCGCGCTACCTCGCCGGCCTGCTCGATGAGTTCCATCTGCGTGCGGGCCGCGCCCAGGCGCGCCTCGCCGTGCGCGGCCTCGTCGCCGCTCCTGCGCGTCGCGATGAGCGCGGCGTAGGCGTCGTCGTCGGCGGCACCGAGCGCGAGCAGCGCCGGACGCAGCGAGGCGGCCTTCCTCTGGACCGATTCGGCGAGCGCGTGCCACGTCGCGCGAGTCGGCGAGCGCTGCACAATGCGGGCGACCTTCTCCACAAGCGCCGCCGCAAACGCCGCCGCCACCGAGGCGACACGGCCCCCCGCGGGCAGTGGGCGGTCCGACGCCACGGCGTCGAGCCAGTCGATGAGCGAGCGCTGCGGGTCGAGCTGCTGGGACATGAAGGTCTCCGTCAGGCTGGGCGGGTGACGCTGCGCAACCAGGCGTGCATGGCGGGATTGCCGGCGACGATACTCGTGTGCCGCAGGATGTCCTCGTCGCCGTCCAGGTCGGTGACGATGCCGCCCGCTTCCCGCACGAGCAGCGCGCCGGCGGCCAGGTCCCACGGCGCGAGGTTGAGCTCCCAGAACCCGTCGAATCGTCCGGCGGCCACCCACGCCAGGTCGATCGCCGCCGCGCCCGGACGACGGATGCCGCTGGTGGCCTGCGCGATGGCCGCGAAGTGTCGCTGGTACTCGTCGAGCCGGGCGATGTTCTTGAACGGAAAGCCGGTGCCGATGAGCGCGAACTCCGGTGCCACGATGGGCGACACGCGTAGCGGTCGCCCGGCGAGGTGCGCACCGCCGCCCCTGGCGGCTTCGTAGCGCTCGCCGTGGGGCACGTCGAACACCACCGCCGCCTGCAGCACGCCATCCACCGCTGCCGCGATCGATACGGCCCACGCCGGAATGTCATGCAGGAAGTTGGTGGTGCCGTCGAGCGGGTCCACGATCCACACGAGGCCGTCGCGCACGAGCACGGGGTTCAACTCCTCGCCCACCACTCGTCCGGCCGGCGTAGCCGCGTGCAGCACCTCGGTGATGAGCCGCTCGGAGGTGCGGTCCACTTCGGTGACGAAATCGCGCTGGTCCTTGACCGTCCAGCCTGCCGGGCCGTCGGGGCGCCGGGCACTTCGCAGGTAGCTGGCCGCGCGCTCGGCGGCGGCCACGGCGGCACTCAGTAAGTCAAAGGATGACAAGGCCTTGCGACGCTCCTTCCCGCATCGTTAGCTTCACCGCCATGCCTCGCGTCTTCTCCGGAATCCAGCCCTCGGGCGAACTGCACATCGGCAACCTGCTCGGCGCCGTGAAGAACTGGGTCGAGCTGCAGCAGCGCTACGAGTGCTTCTTCTCGATCGTGGACCTGCACGCCATCACGGGCGCGGGCTACGAGCCCGCGCAGCTGCAGCAACGCACGCGCGACATGAGCATCGGCCTGCTCGCGGCGGGCGTGGATCCCGACCGGGTCACGCTCTTCGTGCAGTCGCACGTGCCGGAGCACGCGCAGCTCACCTGGCTGCTCAACGCCGTGGCCCCACTCGGCGAGCTCGAGCGGATGACGCAGTTCAAAGATAAGTCGCAGCAGCTCGAGAGCATTCCGGCGGGCCTGCTCAACTATCCGATCCTGATGGCCGCCGACATCCTGCTGTACAAGGCCGACCTGGTGCCGGTGGGCGAGGACCAGCTGCAGCACCTCGAGCTGGCGCGCGAGGTGGCGCGCCGCTGGAACGCGGCCTACTCGCCGTCGCGCGTGCACTTCCCGGAGCCGCAGCCGATGCTGTCGACGGCGCGCCGCATCATGGGACTCGACGGCGACGCGAAGATGTCGAAGAGCAAGGGCAACACCATCGGCGTGCTCGACACGCCGGAGGAGATCTGGGCCAAGCTCCGTCCCGCGAAGACCGATCCGGCTCGCGTGACGAAGAAGGACCCGGGCACGCCCGAGCTCTGCAACATCTTCGAGCTGCACCGGCATTTCTCGCCGCCCGAGACGGTGGCCGTGGTTGCGGAGAACTGCCGCACGGCGGGTTGGGGCTGCCTCGACTGCAAGCGGGTGCTGGCCGACAACATGATCGCGACGCTCGCCCCCATCCGCGAGCGGGCGCTGGCACTCAAGTCCGACCCGGCGCGCGTCGACGAGCTGCTCGCCGACGGGGCCGCCGGCGCGCGGCGCGTGGCGAGAGAAACCCTGCGCGAGACGGAGGACGCCATGGGCTTCCTGCCCGCGCGTCCCTCCGTGGCGAGTGAGGCCTGATGGAGAAGATCATCCGGGCGGCGGTCGAACGCGGCGCGAGCGACCTGCACATCAAGGCCGGCGACGTCTTTCGTGCACGCATCAACGGCAAGCTCGTTCCGCTCACGAAGCAGCGCCTCACGCCCGACCAGACGCGAGCCATCGCGCTCAAGCTGGTCGGCAGCGACGAGAACCGCCTCAAGCTCGACGTGCTCCGCGACTTCGACTGTTCCTGGGGCATGCCGGGCGTGGGCCGCTTCCGGGTGAACATCCTGCGGCAACGCTCGTCGATCATGATCGTGATGCGCGTGATCCCCTTCACGGTGCCCTCGCTCGAATCGCTCGGCCTGCCGCTCCAGCTTGGCCGCATCGCCGAATCGGATCGCGGACTCGTGGTGGTGGCGGGCATGTCGGGGGCGGGGAAGTCGTCCACCACGGCCGCGCTCGTGCAGCACATCAACACGACGCAGCAGCGGCACATCGTGACGGTGGAGAACCCGATCGAGTTCCTGCACCGCGACCTGATGAGCTCGGTGACCCAGCGCGAGGTGGGCGTGGACACCGACACCTACGCGTCGGGCCTGCATGCGGCGCTCCGGCAGGATCCCGACGTGGTGCTCATCGGCGAGCTGGCCGATGCCGACACGGTGGCCACGGCGGTGAAGGCGGCCGAGGGCGGGCTGCTGGTGATCACGTCGGTGCCGACGCCCGACGTGACGACGACGGTGCAGCGCCTGATGACGATGCTGCCGCCCGAAGAGCGCGAGGTGGGCCGGCTGCGCCTCGCCGAGGCGCTCCGGGCCATCGTGGCGCAGCAGCTCCTGCCGACGCGCGAGAGCGAGGGCAAGGTGGCGGCCGTCGAGCTGCTCGAGGTCAACGGATCGGTGCGCGCGGTGCTGCGCGACGAGTCGCGTCTCGGCGAGCTCAAGAATCTGATGGGCGCCGGCGTCGACCTGGGAATGCAGACGTTCGAGCAGCACGTCTCGCAACTCCTCGACGGCGGGCACATCAACGTGGAGACCGCGCGCGCCGCCACGATGCCGCTGGCCGCCTACGCCTGGCCGTCGGACGGCTGAGCGGTGAGCGATCGCGCGCGGTCGCTGGTGGCGGCCCTCGCCACCAGACCGCGCGAAGCCGGCACGCCCGAGTGCGCCGCTGCCCGTGACACCGTGTCCGTCTTCCTGCAGGACCTCGGTTACGAAGTCGAGACCCAGCGCTTTCGCTTCGCGCCCTCGGTCCTGAATGCCGGGCCGGTCGTCGGCGCGGGGCTCGGAGGCGTGGCGCTGCTGGTGCTTCCCCTGCTCGTCATGCCGGTGTGGGAGAAGGCGGCGCTGCTCGTGTGGCTCATGGGGCTCGCCGCGGTCGCATCGATCGGTCTCGGGATCGGGCTGGGCTGGACCACGCTCGGGGCACCGCTGCGCGAGGACGCCAACCTCGTCGCACGCCGACCGGGCGCCGGCGTGAAGCTCTGGCTGGTGGCCCATCTCGACACCAAGGCGCAGGTGCAGTCGATGGCCGGCCGGCTGGTGGCCGTCTGGGTGGCGGGCACGGCCGTGCTGCTGCTCACGGGGCTCGTACTGGGACGTGTGCTGGCGCCGACGACGCTGTGGGCGGCCGGTCCCGCCGTCGCGCTGGCGGTGATCGGCGGCGCCCTGCTCGCGCGTGGGCGGCTCCGTGGGACCTCGCCGGGAGCCCGCGACAACGCGTCGGGGCTGCTGACGGTGCTGACGGCCGCCGAGCGTTCCCAGGCGCCCGGTCTCGGCATCCTGGTGACCAGCGCCGAGGAATTCGGGCTCGTGGGTGCCCGCGTCTTCGCTCAGGAGCGCAGCGAGCTGCTGGCGGGTCGGGAGGTGGTGAACGTGGACACCGTGGACGATCAGGGTAGCGTGTACGCCGTCTTTCACGACAAGCGAGGAAAGGAACTGGCGAAGCATCTGGATCCCGTCCTGCGTGCGCTGGGGCTGCCGTGCCGGCGTCGACGGCTGCCGGCGGGCATCATGGTCGACAGCCTGCCGCTGACGCCCGGGTCGGCCCGTGCGGTGACGCTGGCGCGGCTCGACTGGGGCACGCTTCGCCGCCTGCACACGGCCGACGACAGCGCCGATGGGCTGGCGTTCGACACCGCGGGACGACTCGGCCGACTGCTCGCGCGCGCGATTGACCCGGCGGGGTCCGACGGCTAGCTTGCGCCGAGGATTCACGAACCAGCCGAGCCCCCGCGGGGGCTCTTTTTTGTTGTCCGTCCAGGAGAACTGCCATGTTCGACGCCGCCACGACCTGTCTCGTGGTCGTCGGCGCCCAGTGGGGCGACGAGGGGAAGGGCAAGCTGGTGGACGTGCTCTCGGAGAGCGCCGACGTCGTGGTGCGCTACCAGGGCGGCGCCAACGCCGGCCACACGGTGGTGATCGGGGAGCAGCAGTTCGTGCTGCACCAGATTCCATCGGGCATCCTGCACCCGCGCACCACGTGCCTGATGGGCAACGGCGTGGTGATCGACGCGGAGCAGTTCTTCGGCGAGCTCGACGCGCTGGTCAAGCGCGGCATCGACGTGGACGGCCGCCTGCTGGTCTCCGATCGTGCGCACCTCGTGCTGCCGCTGCACAAGGTGCTCGACCGCGCCAGCGAGAAGTCGCAGAAGATCGGCACCACGGGCCGCGGCATCGGGCCGGCGTACGAGGACAAGGTGGGCCGCCGCGGCATCCGCGTGGGCAGCCTCCGGAACCTCGTCGCGGCGCGCGCACTGATGGCCGAGCGCGTCGATCGCGCCAACCACCAGCTCATCGGGCTCGAGAGCGACCAGCGGGTCTCGCTCGACGAGCACCTGGCGCTGCTCGAGTCGCTGGCGCCGCGCCTGCTGCCGATGGCGGCCGACACGGGCCTGCTCGTGCACCGTGCGGTGAAGGCGGGGCAGCGCGTGCTGCTCGAGGGCGCGCAGGGTGCGCTGCTCGACGTGGACCACGGCACCTATCCATTCGTCACGTCGTCCAACACCACGTCCGGCGGGGCGGCGGTGGGCGCGGGCATCGGTCCCACGGCGGTGCACGGCGTGCTGGGCGTGGTGAAGGCGTACACGACACGGGTGGGCAACGGCCCGCTGCCCACCGAAGCGGAGCCCGTGCTCGAGGAGCGCCTGCGCCAGCTCGGCGGCGAGTTCGGCGCCACGACGGGCCGGGCGCGGCGCTGCGGCTGGTTCGACGCCAACGTGGTGCGCTACGCGGCGCGCGTGAACGGTCTCACCGGCCTCGCCGTGACGAAGCTCGACGTCCTCGACACCTTCGAGGAGATCCCGGTGGGCGTGGCCTACCAGCTCGACGGCGGCGCGTGCGACGAGCTGCCGTCGGACGTGGACTCGCTGGCACGCGTGCAGCCGCGCTTCGAGTGCCTGAAGGGCTGGAACACCTCGACCGGCGGTGCCCGTACGCTGGCCGACCTTCCGGGCGCGGCGCGCGCCTACCTCGACCGGCTCGAGGAGCTCTCCGGCGTGCCGATCCGCTACGTCAGCGTCGGCACGCGGCGCGACCAGATCATCGAAGTGTAGAGTCGGCGTCATGAGCGACACGCCCGTCATCCCCCTGCTCGTCATCGGGGCGGGGCCGTGCGGCCTGGCCACCGGACTGGCGGCGAAGCGTGCCGGTCTCGCGTGCGTGCTGCTCGACCGGCGCACCGTCGTGAGCGCGATCGAGCGCTATCCGCTCGGCATGACCTTCTTCTCGACGCCGGAGAAGCTCGAGATCGGCGGCGTGCCGTTCGTCACCGCCACCGACAAGCCGAGCCGTCGCGAAGGGCTCATCTATTATCGGCGCGTCGCCGAGATGTTCGGGCTCGACATCCGCGTGCGTGAAGAGGTGACGGGGCTCGCGCGCGAGGCCGACGGCACCTTCACCGTCACGGTGCGCCGACCGCACGACAGCGTCACCTATCGTGCGGCCAACGTGGTGGTGGCAAGCGGCTACTACGAACAACCCAACCGCCTCGGCATCCCCGGTGAAGACCTGCCGCACGTCAGCCACTACTTCACCGAGGGACACCGCCACTGGCGCCAGAAGGTGGTGATCGTGGGCGGCGGCAACTCGGGCGTCGACGCGGCACTCGAGTGCTTTCGGGCCGGCGCCGACGTGACGATGGTGCTGCGCGGCGACGAGTTGCACCCGAGCGTGAAGGCGTGGGTGCTGCCCGACATCGGGAATCGCATCAAGGAAGGCAGCATCAAGGTGCGCTGGCGGACGCGGCTCACCGCCATCACGCCGACCCATGTCGAGACCATGAGCGCCGACGGCCGCACCGAGCGCATCCCGGCCGACCAGGTGCTGCTGCTCACCGGCTACCGTCCCGACCTGCACCTGTTGCGGGCCGCCGGCGTGCCCGTGGATGCGGCGACCGGCGTGCCGGCGCACGACGAGGCCACGATGGCCACGCCGGTGCCGGGTCTGTACATCGCCGGCGTGCTCGCCGGCGGCGACGACGACAACCGGCTCTTCATCGAGAATACGCGCCACCACGGCGAGCTCGTCGTGCAGGACGTGGTGGCGCGCCGGGAGACGCTCGCCCCGCGCTGAGTGATTTGCTGGTGCAACCCGGTGCCGGCGCTTAGGTTATGCCGCGCCCGATACATCCGACTTCTCCGACCCCGACGGGTATGGCCGATACCACGCTCATGGACAAGATCGTGTCGCTCGCCAAGCGACGCGGCTTCGTGTTCCAGTCCTCCGAGATCTACGGCGGCCTCGGCTCGGTGTGGGACTACGGTCCCCTCGGCGTCGAGCTCAAGAAGAACGTCAAGGACCGCTGGTGGCGCGCCATGGTGCACGCGCGCGACGACATCGAGGGGCTCGATGCCGCGATCCTGATGCATCCGCGCGTGTGGGAGGCGTCGGGCCACGTGGCCGGCTTCACCGATCCGCTGGTCGACTGCAAGACGTGCAAGGCGCGCTTCCGGGCCGACAAGCTCGAGGACGCGCGCTGCCCGCAGAAGCCGTCGAAGAAGCCGGGCGAGCACACCGCGTGCGAGCTGACCGAGCCGCGCCTCTTCAACCTCATGTTCAAGACGTTCATGGGGCCGGTCGAGGAGCAGGCCGCGACGATCTTCCTGCGGCCCGAGACGGCGCAGGGCATCTACGTCAACTACCAGAACGTGCTGAACGCCTCGCGCCAGAAGGTGCCGTTCGGCATCGCGCAGATCGGCAAGGCGTTCCGCAACGAGATCACGCCCGGCAACTTCATCTTCCGCACGCGCGAGTTCGAGCAGATGGAGATGCAGTTCTTCGTCAAGCCCGGCACCGACATGGAGTGGTTCGAGCGCTGGCGCGAGTGGCGCATGCAGTGGCACCACTCGATCGGGCTCAATCCCGCGAAGCTCCGCTGGCACGAGCACGGCCCGGGCGAGCTGGCCCACTACGCCAAGGCGGCGTTCGACATCGAGTACGAGTTTCCCTTCGGCTGGAACGAGATCGAGGGCATCCACAACCGGAGCGACTTCGATCTCGGCCGGCACCAGGAGTACTCGGGCAAGCGGCTCGACTACTTCGACCAGCCGAACAACGAGCGCTTCCTGCCGTACATCGTCGAGACCTCGGCCGGGGCCGACCGCGTCACGCTGACGGTGATGGCCGACGCGTACCGCGAGGAGGAGGTCGAGGGCGAGACGCGTGTCGTGCTCGGTTTCGACCCGAAGATCGCGCCGATCAAGGTGGGCGTGTTCCCATTGATGAAGAAGGACGGCCTGCCCGAGGTCGCCGACGAGGTGTACCGCGCGGTGCGCAAGCGCTTCCCCGCGTTCTACGACGACAGTGGCGCCATCGGACGCCGCTATCGTCGCATGGACGAGGCGGGCACGCCGTTCTGCATCACCGTCGACCAGGAGACGCTGACCGAGCGCACCGTGACCGTGCGCGACCGCGACCGGATGACGCAGGACCGCATTTCCATCGACCGCCTGCTCGAGTACCTCACGCCGAAGGTGACGGAGGGCTGAGCCGCCCGAGGGCATCGCATGCGGCTCGACGCCTTCCGCGCACTGGTGCGCTCGCTTGCCGGGGACGTGCCCGAGGAGTACTTCGAGGGCGTGCTGGAGGTGGAGGTGTCGCCGCGCACGATGCCGCATCCCACGCGGGCCGACATCTACACGCTGGGCGAGTGCATTCCGGTCACGGGCGGCGGGGCGGAGGGGCCGGTGCAGAGCCGGGTGGTGCTGTACTACGGCTCGTTTGCCGCGCTGGCGAAGGACGGCCCTGGATTCGACTGGCGGGGCGAGGCGCGCGAGACGCTCTGGCACGAGCTCCGGCACCACATCGAGTGGCGTGCCAACGCACCGGACCTCGAGGCGTTCGACCGGGCGGCCGAACAGAACTTCGCTCGCCTCGACGGCGAGGGGTTCGACCCGCACTTCTATCTCGACGGCGATTCGCCGGTCGCGGACGTCTATCAGGTGGACGACGACTGGTTCTACGACCTCGTCGTGCGGGGCCGCATCGATGAGGTCACGTTCGTCTGGCACGGCCGGCGCTACGCGGTGCGCGTGCCACCCGACGCGGCGCCGCCGTGCTACCTCTTCGTCGAGGGCGTGGACGATCCGCCCGAGGGCGATCTGGTGCTGGTGCTTCGGCGGAAGCCGCGATTGTTCGATCTCTTCCGCGACACCGCGCTCACGGAGGCCGAAGTGGAGGCGGAACGGCTCGGCGAGGCCCAGGACGGGGAGAAGGCGATAGATTCCGGCAGGAGGAACTGAGTCCATGATGTACGAGCGCGAAACGTCGCTGGACGGTCCGGCCGTGCTGGCGAGGGCCAAGGCCTTCTTCGCCGAACGGGTGCCCATGCAGGCCGCCTTCCCCGAGAAGGAAGGCCCGGGGTGGCTGGTGCTGCGCGGACAGGGCGGGGAGGAAGTCGCCCTCGCGGTGGCGCCGCGCGACGGTGGCGGGGTGCGCGTGCGGGGATCCACCCTGCTGTTCGACCAACCGCTCGATCGGTTCCTTTCCACTCTGCCCGAAACGGGGGAGTGATGAGCGAGCTCCTCCAGGTGCGGGTGATGGTGGAGGACGTCTGGGATGAAGTCGCGCTCGAGGTGCCGGCCAACACCGCCATCGCGACCCTCAAGGCCGCCGCGCTCGAGGCGACCGGGGTACACGATCCCGCCGGGGAGTTCGAGGCCAAGTTCCGCGGCGCGCTGCTCATGGACGAGGACCGCTCGGTGGCGGATGTGGGCATGGTCAAGGGGTCGTCGATCATCCTGGTGCCGCGTCGGCGCCGTCCGGTGCGCTGACTGCGGCATGCGCACGCGCCCCGGCCTGACGCGACTGCTCGCCTTCGCGGCCTCGATCGTGCTCGGCTTCGACGGCGCGGTGCTGATGGCGCTCGGCCTGTGGTCGCACCGTCCGCTGGTGACGGTGATCGGCGCCGTGCTCTTCGTGGCTGCCGGCGCGGTGCTCATGACCTGGCGCACACACGAACGCCGCCTGCAGGAAATCTCCGCCACCCGTCGTGAGCTCCGAGACGAGGCGCGGGCCCTCAACGACTTCCTGCGGCGAAACTGACCCGTGAAGGTCCCGGTCTTCACCCACCCGGCCTGCCTGCAGCACGACCCCGGTCCCGAGCATCCCGAGACGCCGGCGCGCCTGCGGGTGCTGCTCGAGCGACTGCGCCAGGAACCGCAACTCGACGTACGCGAGGCGGCATCGGCCGCCATCGATGACGTCGTGATGGTGCACCCGCGCGCATATCTCGCCTCCATCGAGGAGCTGAGCCGCAGGGGCGGCGGCCCCATCTTCCTCGACACGGTGCTGAACCAGCACAGCTGGCAGGCGGCGCTCGGCGCCACCGGGGCGGCGCTCGCGGCACTCCGGCACGGGCTCGAGACCGGTGGTCATGCCTTCGCCGCCATCCGCCCGCCTGGCCACCACGCGCTGGGCTCGCGCGCGATGGGCTTCTGCCTCATCAACACCATCGTCGTGGCGGCGCGGCGCGCGCGGGCCCCGGGGCGC
>JBJMOZ010000035.1:0-7807 GCA_045803465.1 Gemmatimonadales bacterium
AGGACTGGGGCATGTTCCCGCCGCTGGCCGAGCGGCTGGCGCGCGCCGGTTTCTCGGCCGTGAGCCTGAACGTCAGCGGTGCTGGCGTGGATGACGAGGGCCTGTTCTCGTATCCGGAGCGCTTCGGGCGCAACACCTTCAGTGCAGAGCTCGGCGATCTGGGACTCGTGATCGACGCGCTCGCAGCGGGTGGGCTGGGCGTGCCGGCGCCCTCGAGCATCGGGCTGTTGGGCCACTCGCGTGGCGGTGGCGTGGCCATCCTCCGCACCGCGGAAGATGCGCGGGTGCGGGCGCTCGTCACCTGGGCTGCCATCGCGACCGTGCAACGCTGGAGCGCCGACGTGATCGAGGCATGGCGAGCGAGCGGTCGCCAGGACGTGGTGAACGCGCGCACCGGCGAGGTGCTGCCGCTCTACACCGAAGTGCTCGACGACATCGATACGCGCAGCGCGCAACTCGACATCGAAGCGGCCGCGGCGCGCGTGGCGGCACCGTGGCTCATCGTGCATGGCGCGCACGACGAGGCCGTTCCGGTGGCGGAGGCCGAGCGCCTCGCCGCTGCGCAGCCGCGCGCCGTGCTCGAACGCATCGAGCGGGCGGGGCACACCTTCGGCGCGCGGCATCCGTGGGCCGGGACCACGCCGGAACTCGATCGGGCCATGACCGGCAGCGTGACGTGGTTCGCGACACACCTAACCTGAGCGGCCGCGTCGCGGTCGTGACGGGCGCCAACCGCGGCATCGGCAAGGCCACGGCGACCGGCCTCGCGCGCATGGGCGCGCGGGTCGTGCTCGTCACGCGCCGCGCCGCGGACGGCGAGGCGGCGGCGCACGACATCGCGACCGAGACCGGCAACCAGTCGCTCGAGACCTGTGCCGCCGATCTGTCGGTGCAATCGCAGGTCCGCGACGTGGCGCACGTCATTGCGAGCCGACACGCCATGGTGCATGTCCTGGTCAACAATGCGGCGGTGGCGTCGAAGCGGCGCACGCTCTCGCCCGACGGCATCGAGATGACCGTGGCAGTGAACCATCTCGCCTACTTCGCCCTCACGCTGTCGCTGCTCGACCGCATCCTGGCGGCGGCGCCCGCGCGCATCGTCAATGTTTCGTCGGGTTCGCACCTGCGCGAACGACTCGACTTCGACGACCTCGAGAACGCGAACGCCTACGGCGGGGTGAAGTCGTACGGGCGGAGCAAGCTGATGAACGTGCTGTTCACCTTCGAGCTGGCGCGGCGGCTCGAGGGCACGGGGGTGACCGTGAACGCGCTGCATCCGGGCGTCATCGGCACACGGCTGCTCGTCACGTATTTCCCGCGCCTCCTGCAGCCCATCGTATCGCGCGTGACGGGAACGCCGGACGAGGGCGCGGAGACGGTGCTCCATCTTGCCGCTTCGCCCGAGGTCGCGGGCGTGTCGGGGATGTACTTCAAGAACCGCGCACCCTCGCCGGTGAATCCCATGGCGAACGATCGCGCGGTCGCCGAGCGCCTGTGGGAATGGAGCGCTCGGCGCACCGGCCTGCCGGCCGACGTACCATCGCGGAAGGCCGTCGTGTGACCCTGGACGCGGTGCATCGCCGGCTGTCGCGCACGCCGCGCCAGGTCGAGGAGTCGCCGGTGATCCGCTGGGCGGCGGTGGCCGTCGTCATCGCTCCGTCGCCCGACGCGCTGCTCGTGGTGCGTCGCGCAGAGCGCCTTGGCGATCCGTGGTCGGGCCAGATGGCCCTGCCCGGCGGCCGGCGCGAGGAGGGCGAAGATCTGCTCTTCACCGCACTCCGCGAGACGGAGGAAGAGGTCGGCCTCATCGTGCCGCCGGAGTCGCTGCTGGGCGTGCTCGACGACGTGGCGCCCCTCACGCCCATGCTTCCGCCGATCGCGGTGCGCCCGTTCGTATTTCGCATCGACACGCGGCCGGTGCTGCGCCCCAACCACGAAGTCGCCGAGGCGCAGTGGGTGCCGCTCGAGACCCTGCTGCATCCCGAGACGTATGCACCGGTGGATATCGAGGTGCAGGGCGGCATTCGCCGCGTCGCGGCGTATCGGCTGGCGGAGGGAACGGTGTGGGGCATGACGGAGCGGATACTGAGCGATCTGCTGAAGTAGACGCGTTCGGGGTGGCTGCTTACTCGGTCTCCGCCCGGTTCGTCCCCCCGAACGGCAACCACTGCGTCCGCATCCCCAGATACACTCGCCGCTCGATGGCCCCGAGCCAGCCCGCGGGCTGCGCGTTGAAGAGGTTGTCCACGCCGAAGCTGAGCTCCACGTCGCCGACGGGCGTCACCGCCACGCGCGAGTCGAGCGTGAACAGCGCCTCCTGCGTGCCCGTCACGACCGCCGGCCCGCCGGTTCCCAGGCCCGACTCCACGATCGGCGCGTCGCCGGTCAGGGTACCCGTCACGTCCACGCGCAGGCCCGCGATGCGGTCCCAGGTGCGGCTCGTGCGAAAGCGACCCGTGTGCATCGCGCGACGGTTCAGCGGCAGCTCGGCGGTGAGGTTCTTCGCGTCGAGGTAGTTGTAGCCGGCCTGAAAGCTCCACGGCCCCGTTGCCCAGCGCGCCGAGAGTTCCACGCCCTGCGTACGTGCCTGATCGATGTTCTCCGGCGTGAACAGCGTGCCGTTCGCGTCGCTCGACGCGAAGAAGTCGATCAGGTTCTCGATGTCGTTGCGGTACACGTCGGCATCCACCACCACGCCGCCCGCCACGGCCCAGCTGGCGCCGAGCGAGAAGGCCCACGACGTCTCCGCGATCAGGTCGGGGTTGCCGACGATCGTGTAGCCGAACGCCGGGTTGCCGAACCGCCAGCCCGTCTCCTTGAAGTTCGGCGGACGGAACCCGCGCGACACGTTGCCCCTCAGCCGCAGCGCATCGGCCGGCTCCCACACCACGCCGAACGACGGCGCCATGTTGTCGCCCCAGCGCGAGTTGTCGGTGTAGCGCAGGCCCGCCGAGTAGAGGAAGCGACCATAGCGCGCCTGATCCTTTGCCCAGACTTCCGTCTGGTCGTCGGCGTTGGTTCCCCCATCGAGCCGGTCGGGTGCCGTCACCTCGCGGTGGCCGTACTGTACGCCCAGGCCCAGCGTGTGCGGCCCGAGCCGGCGCTCGTACGCATACAGGCCGCGCAGGATGTCCTCCGACTGCTCCGCTCCGGTGTTCGCGAACGGCTCATCGCCACGGGCCGAGCGGTACTTGTAGTCGAACGCCTGACCGAACGCGCGCGCGCGCATGCGGCCACCCGCCGCCGCGAACGACGCCTCGGCCCAGCCACTCAGGCCGGTATTGTCCTGGAACCCATTGAAGCCGGCGCCCACCGGCCAGCGCTGCCGCTCGTAGAAGTACTTGACGTCCATGCGCAGATCCACGGACGGCGACGCGGCATAGCGCAGCGTGCCGCCCACGTTCCACACGCGTTCGAACGACGTCGAGTCCTCCACGCCGGCGGCCCAATCGAGCTGGCGCACCGATGCGGTGACGCGCGTGCCGAGCCGTCCGGTGGTCCCGCCGATCGCGGCATCCCCTGTGAAGCGCCCGAGATTGCCGGCCGTGACGTTCGCATCCACGGTGAACGGCTCCGGCGGTGCGCGCGACACGATGTTGATCACTCCGCCCAGCGCATCGGAGCCGAACTCGCTGCTGGTGGGTCCCTTGGTGACCTCCACGCGCTCCGCGTCGTAGGTCGAGAGCCGGCTGAGGTCGATCGTCTCCAGCTGGTTGCCCGGTGCCGGCTCGCCATCGATGAGCACGAGCACGCGCTGCTCGCCGATGCCGCGAATGGAGACGCTCGTCCCGGCGGGTTGCGTCGGCTGCAATTGCACGCCAGGCAGACCTGCCACCGCCTGATCCACGGCAGTCACGCCCCGCGAGACGAGCTCGGCCGATTGCACGGTCACGATCGGCGCGGGGGCTTCGGCGATGCGCGTCGTCCACTGGCCGCCCGTCGTGACGAGCTCGGGCAGCACCACCGCCAGTCGGTCGAGCGACACCAGCATAGAATCGGACGCCCTCACCCGCGCTTCGGCGAAGCCGATCGAGATGATGCGCACCGAGTCGGGACGCACCGGCGTCTCGAGCCGGAAATGCCCGCGGTTGTCCGTCCACGTCTTGCCGCGGGTGCCGAGGGCGCTCACCTCCGCGCCCACGAGGGGAGTGTTCGAGACCGCATCGCGCACGGTGCCACGCGTCACCGTGACGGCGGACGGCTCCTGCGCCGGCAACGTCGCCGGCGCGAGGAGCCCGAGAATCGCGAGGAGGCGCGTCAGGCGCCGCATCGGCCTAGCGGATGCGCGCGTAGCGCAGCGTAGGCCAGCCGCTGGCGCCGGTCGAGCTGTTGTAGTAGTCCGTCAGCTGCACCTTGTAGACGGCGCTGCCCACCTTTACGAGGTAGATGTTGAAGGTCGGATACAGCACCTGGTCGTCGTTGAGGCCGTAGAGGAACGGGCCCCTGGGATCGTCGAACGTCGCGGGGATCGGGCCCGAGATCGTCGAGATGTACGGCGCGTAGCTCGGCGCGTCGGCGGCCGTGGTGAGCGTCGCGAACGCCTCGCCGCTGCGAAGCGGGAAGGTGCCGACGCCGCACGTGGCGCTCGTGTTCACCAGGAGCTCGTAGGCGCGGGTGACGCGCAGGTCCCAGCTGCAATCCACCGGCTGCACGCCGTTGGTGATCGTGCCGGTACCCAGGTCGATCACGGCCGAAGAGCCGGAAGCCAACGCGACGTCCACCGTGTCCGGCGTCCCGAGTGTGCCGCCCGGCGACTGCAGGCGGTACTCGATCTTGATCCGTTCCATGCCATCGGTTGGGCTCGGGGGCTCCGTGTTCTTGATGTCGATGACACGGAAGACGGCATGCCCGGCGCCCCCGGCGCGCTGGAGCTTCCACGCTGCCGCCGGATTGGCGTTCAAGCCCGCCTGCGTCGGGATGAACCACGCGGTCTGCGTTTCCGCCAACGCGTCGGACGTGAATGCCTCGTCGGCCGGAATGTCGCTCTCGCCGATCGCGTCGAACGCGGCCTGCTGGTTCTCGGGCGTGTAGGTGAGGATCTCGGCGGGGGTCTTGTCGGCGTTGTTCGCGAGGTTGTACGCGGTGACGCCCTTGGTGCCGGAGACGCCGCCATTGAGGCCCACGGTGAAACGGCGGAACGACATGTCCCAGGAGTCGGCGCTGGTCACCTCGACCAGGCCGTCATCGGTGAAGCTGCGGTAGGCGGTCGCGGTGGAGGCGTCGATCAGGATCGTCCCCTCCTCGACCGGCACGACCGGGTCGTTGTTCTCGTCCTCGCACGCGGCGAGCAGGGTGGCGGAGGCGCACAGCACGATGGCGGCGCGGCGAACGGCGGAGAGGCTCATATGGTGTTTCTGCGTCGGTGAGAAGGTTGCGCGTGATGGCTCGTTCACACTGCGCGTCCAACGTAGGAGTCGGCGGATATCGGCGGAATTCGTACTTGTACGGGAGGGTGTCAGTTCGACTACGGAGAAGTGGGCCGATATCCCCGATTCTTGGCAACGATTCACTGAAGGCTTAGATCTCCTTCATCATGCCCGCATCGTCGGAGTCCCAGCGCGAGCCGCTCAGCCGCTCGGTCGAGGATTACCTGAAGGCCATCCATCAGCTCTCGGCCGATGGTCGCCCCGCGTCCACCACGCAGATCGCCGATGCGCTCGCCGTGGCGCCGCCGTCGGTGACGGGCATGGTGAAGCGACTGTCGGAGCAGGGCCTCCTCTCCCATGAGCCGTACCGCGGCGTCACGCTCACCGACCTGGGCCTGCGGGAGGCGCGCCGCGTCATCCGCCGGCACCGGCTCATCGAGTCGTACCTGGTGGGCTTCCTGGGCTACACCTGGGACAGCGTGCACGACGAGGCCGAGCGGCTCGAGCACGCCGTGTCCGACGCACTGGTGGAGCGCATGGCGGCGGCGCTGGGTCATCCGCAGGTCGATCCGCACGGAGATCCCATCCCGGATGCACAGGGCGCATTGGCGCACGTCGCGCTGACGCCGCTCGCCGCGCTGCCGGTCGGCACGGATGCCGCCGTGCGACGAGTCGCGACGAACGACGCCGAGCGGCTCCGCTTTCTCGCGAGCGCCGGGCTCGTGCTGGGCGCCCGGGTGCGCGTGGTGGGTCAGCAGCCCTTCGACGGACCGACCACGGTCGCGCTCGGCGATGGCGAGCAGGTGGTGGGACGGGAGATGTCGCGCCTCGTCGAGTGCGAGACGCTGTCCGGCGTCACGGAGACTTCGCCAGCGCGTCCTTGATCGCGTCGATGGACCTGATGGCGTGCGGATCCTCGCCGTTGAGCGCGGCGAGGTAGAGCGACACGAAGTCGCCGAGCAGCGCGAGGCTCAGCATCCGCGCGAGCAGGGTGGGGCCGCCGGCACGCACCCGGCGCACTTTCGTGGCGTTGCCGATGAGCTGCTCCGTCACGTCAGCGCGCAGGCGCATCCGATCGCTCTCGGCGCCGTCCTCGAGGATCAGCGTCGCCCAGCGGCTCACGCCGATGCGGGATGCGCCCTCCCAGCCGATGATCTCGTTGTGGTTGAGCTCGGGGAACACGTGCGTCAGGACGATCTGCTTCGCGTTCTCGTTCAGCTGTCCCCGCCAGCGGCTCGCCACCACCGACTGCCAGCCGCCCAGTCCGTACACCACGCCCATCGTGCCGTGCAGATAGGCGGCGATCTGCTTCGCCTCGTTGTCGGCGAACGGTGTCTCGCGGCGCCAGCCCTCGGTGCTCGTTTCGCAGTGCGCCGCGGCACCGGCGATGTCCTGCGCCGGCAACAGGCTCAGCCGCGAGGCGGCCACCAGCACCGGCACGAGCATGAAGCCCATCGCCGTGCGCGGTGGCTGGCCGCTGGGAATCGTCACCACGGGCACGCCGTCGAACTCCGCCTGACGCGCCAGCTCGCCGCCGCTCGTCACGGCGATGATGCGCGCCCCGCGCCGACGCGCGTCCCCGTACGCGGATAGCGTCTCCTCGGTGTTGCCGGAATAGCTCGTGACGAACACGAGCGAGTCCACGCCCACGAAGTGCGGCAGTGCGTAATCGCGGTTCACCAGGCAGGGCACCCGGCCCTCGGACTCGAACAGCGCCCGCGTGAAGTCCCCGCCGGCGGCCGACCCGCCGAGTCCCGTGACCACGACGAGTTGCACGCCTTCGCCCGCGAACGGGATGTCGGCCGCCTCCGCAATGCGAAGCGCCTCGCGGCACTGGCCCGGAAAGCCGACGGCAAGATCGTAGATGCCGTGCGGATCGAGGCGGGAGCTGAAGGTGGGGTCGTCGAGTCGCGCAGCGTAGGATTCGGTCACGGTTCCGAGGGTTCGGGAGTCGCGGAAGTCACGAGTTGGCCAAGGCAGACTATCGCGTCGGCTGGGACAAGGCCACCACTTGATATTTAGGGTACACTAAATAATGTTTGTGCAGGTGCTATAACTCTCCCTGATGTGTGCCGGAGCCCATGGTCGATCCACTGATCGCGCTCGCCGCCTTCCTGCTCGCCATCCTCATGCTTGGCCTCATCTTCTGGCCGCGCACGGGTGCGCTGGCGCGCCTCAGCCGGCGCACCTCGCGGGACGAACGCGTGCGGGTGGAGGATGCCATCAAGCACTGCCTGACCGTGGAGACCACCGGCCGGCGCGCGACGCTGGAGAGCCTGGCCGGTGCGCTGGAGATCCCACGAAACGAGGCGGCGCGTCTTGCCGAACGCTTGGCAGCGCTGGATCTCACCGCTGTCGTGGAAGGTGCGCTCGGCCTGACCGAAGCCGGTCGCCAGTGGGCGCTGCGCATCGTGCGCTCGCATCGGCTGTGGGAGCGCTAT
>JBJMOZ010000186.1:0-10507 GCA_045803465.1 Gemmatimonadales bacterium
CGCCGTCGTAATCCCACTCGTCGTGCGGCGTCATCTGGTAGGCCCACTTCACCTGACCGTTTTCCGGGTTGCGGGCGAAGATGGTCATCGACCACTTGTTGTCGCCAGGACGCTGGTCGGGGTTCCACGAGCCCGGGTTGCCGGTGCTGTAGTAGAAGAGGTTCAGCTCCGGATCGTAGGAGTACCAACCCCACGTGGTGCCGCCGCCCCGCTTCCACTCTTCGCCCTGCCACGTGGTGACGCCGAGGTCCTTGCCCTTGTGCGACGGGTAGTTCACGTTCGCGTCGCCGTTGATCAGGACTTCGGAGTCCGGGCCGGTCGAGTAGCCGGTCCACATGTGCTTGCCGGAGTTCGCGTCGAACGCCGTCACGCGGCCACGGACGCCGAATTCACCACCGGAGATGCCGGCGATGACGATGTCCTTGATCACGATCGGGGCGTTGGTCATCGTGGCGCCCTGCTTGTAGCCGTTCGCCTCGGGACCCGCGTTCGACTTGTCGAGGTGCTTGGCCTTCCACAGTTCCTTGCCCGTCTTGGCGTCGAGCGCCAGCAGTTCGCCCTGGAGCAGCTGGATGTACAGCTTGCCGCTCTTGTGGTAGGCGAGACCGCGGTTGACGAGGTCGCAGCACGCGATCGGGATCGCGTCCGGCGACTGGTTGGGGACGTGCTTCCAGATCAGCGGCGCGCCTTCCTTCGACAGGTCGAGCGCGTAGACGATGTTCGGGAAGCTGGTCTGCACGTACATCACGTTGCCGATGACGAGGGGGTTGCCCTCGTGGCCGCGCAGCGTGCCGGTGGAGAAGCTCCACACGGGCTTCAGGTTCGCCACGTTCGCGGTCGTGATCTGCTTCAGCGGCGAATACCGCTGGAGGCTGTAGTCACGGCCGGTCATCGACCACTCGCCTTCGGCGGCGCCGTAGGTCCACTGACCCGTGCGGGCAGCCTGGGCGTTGGCCGACGCGGCAACGGCAACGAGCAAGCTCGCTGCGATGCCGCCGGACAGCACCTTCTGGCTCAAACGATTCATACTGACCTCATGATGGAAGGGTGACTGCCACTGCATTCCTGCACACTGCACTGCGGGGACTCTTACCTACGTGCGGGCTCACGCCCTCCTGCATGACGGCCGGCTGAAGCCACGGTCTCCGACCTGGTCGTCACCGCGGGCGCACCCGCAAGGCGCCGCGCGAAACTGCTACGCGTATGGAGTGACTGCTTGATTCCTGGGAACTCATCGAGACTGCCGACCAGCGAATGCCACACCCCGCGTGCGTGCGGCGTCGAGTTGTTGACTTGGTTGGGAAAACCGTCGCCACGAGCGTATGCAGTGCTCCAGCTCGCAAGTCCGAGAGGTGACGCCAAGCAGGACCATCGGCAATGCCGGAGGAAGGCACCACCAAGAGTCCAGACGAATCGACCCTCATTCGAGACACATCACAAGCCGGACGGCCGATCCGGCGGGCAAGTCGCAAGGCCGATTCTGCTCGGCACTCGCATGGTATTGCAGCACTTCCACCTCGCACTACCCCTACGGCGGTCTAGAATACGGCCCATTTCAGGCGGTGTCAATCAGCTTGGACAGTTGGGACGAAAGGTTGGACAATCGCTCCGGTATTCTGGAACGGACCCCGCCACACGAAAGCCCCCGGACCGGCCGGTTTCCGGGCCACGTCCGCCAGCCGATCGGCCTCCTCATCAGTGGCGGCGAGGGCATAGACGGTGGGTCCCCAGGAACTCTGGCCCACGCCCTGTGCCCCTGCCGCCCGGAGTGCCTGCACCACCGCCGCCGTCGGTCCCGGGGCGAAGGCACCTCCCTGCGATGGGGCGAACCAGCCGCCCGTCAGGCGCTGGACTTCGCTCAATGCCGCCCCGAACTCCGTCAATCGCTCTTCCACGAGGGCGGGGAGCATCCCCATGAGCACCAGATGCGCGACCCGCTCCACCTCCGCTGCCGGCGGCGCCGGCAGGGTGCGGAATGCCATCGCTTCGGTGTCGCCGCTGAGGCCGGCCGGGGCGACCGGCACGACGACCACGCAGCGCCACGCGGCCGGCATGGGACGTCGCAAGAGCGACGGGGCCAGCCCCCCTCCATCCCGACGACCGCCCTCGAGCACGAAGCCGCCTTCAGCGAAGACGAACGTCCCGATGGCCGAGCGAGCGCCGCGGCCGACGGCCGCCGCCAATTCGGTGGCGGAAGGCACCGGCACGCCGAGGAGACTTGCCAGTCCGCGACCGACGGCGAGACCCAGCTGGGTGCCGGATCCCAGCCCGGCATGCGACGGCAACGCGCGGCGAACCTCGATGCTGGCGCCTGCCGTGAGCCCATGATGCGCCAGGAAGGCACGAGCGAACGTCAACGCCCGTTCGCTGTCGGGGCCGCTCGAGACCAGGGCCGACGCCGGGCGCACCACCAACTCGAGTCCCGGCTCCTCGACCGCGGCCCCGAGGCCGCCGAACCGGCGTCCCAGGTCGCCCCTGAGGTCCAGCACGCCGAAATGCAGGCGCGCCGGCGCCCGGATCACCACTCCTTGATTCATGCGGTTGCACCCACTGATACCCCGCGGGCTCGCACGAATTCCGTGAGCCAGCTCCACGCCTCGCGCTCGCGGGGTCCGGCGGTCTTCTCCACGGGGATGGCGAGGCGGGCGAATTGCTCGCTTACCTCGTCGGCCGGGAGAAGGTGCAGTCGGGTGGCGAGAATGGTGCCTTCGAGCACTGCATGACGTGCGCGATTGAAGCCCAGGAACTCGCGCCCCTCGCCTCGCGTCGCGACGCGCGTGACGATCCGCGCGCGCGGCGGCGTATCGTCGATCGTCGTCACGTCGAGTTCGCGCCAGGAGCAGGCGTCGTCGAGCACCGCGCCCTGCACCGATGCGGCCGGCCGCCAGGCGAAGCGCGGCTCGCCCAGCGCCGCCTGGACGAAGAGGAGCACGTCGTCGGTGAGGTGCAGCACCGCCGAGCGCGTCGCGACGAGGTTGCGGAACGTCGTCGTGTCGAGGAACGGCTTGAGCACGATCTCCTCGCCCCACTCCACGCCCATCGGCGCCAGGTTGACCCGGCCCGCCGCGTCCATCGTCGTGACGAGCGATTCGATGATCATGGCGCGTACCACCGCGCCCTGGGCTCCTCGGCGGGCCCCGAGCCCGCAGAGCCGCCATCGGCGCTGGCGGGGAGCGCGTCGCCGCGCGTGGAGGCGCCATGCAGGAACCGGTCGAGCATGCGGTAGCCGTGCTGCGTGAGCACCGACTCGGGATGGAACTGCACCCCGTGCACCGGGTGCGTCGTGTGGCGAACGCCCATGATCTCGCCATCCTCGCTGGCTGCGTTCACGACGAGTCCCGGCGGCACCGACTCCGGCGCGATCACGAGCGAGTGGTAGCGCGTGGCCACCAGCGGCGAGGGAAGCCCGGCGAAGACGCCGCTCTGGTCGTGGGTGACGCGCGACGTCTTGCCGTGCATGGGGCGCCGAGCGCGGACGATCTGCCCGCCGTATGCCTCACCGATGCACTGGTGGCCGAGACACACGCCGAGGATCGGGATGCTGGACCCGAAGTGGCGGACGACATCGGTGGAGACGCCGGCCTCCGTGGGCGAGCAGGGGCCGGGCGAGATGACGATGTGCGAGGGCGCGAGGGCTGCGATCTCCTCGAGCGTGATCGCGTCGTTGCGACGCACGAGCGGCTCCAGTCCCAGCTCCTCGACGTAGCGGGCGAGGTTGTGGACGAACGAGTCGTAGTTGTCGAGGAGGAGGATCACGCGGATCGGTCCGCCAGCGTCCGGACGATGCCTTGCACCTTGTGCAGCGTCTCGCGGTACTCGACCTCGGGCTCGGAGTCCGCGACGATGCCGCCGCCAGCGGAGAAGTATACGGTGCCCTCGCGCACGACACACGTGCGAATGGCGATGTTCGAGTCCATCGAGCCGGTGACGCTCACGTAGCCGATCGTGCCGCAGTACGGCCCGCGCTGCGTAGGCTCGAGCTCGGCGATGATCTCCATCGCGCGCACCTTGGGCGCGCCCGTGATGGAGCCGCCGGGAAACGACACGCGCAGCAGGTCGGCGGCGCGGTACTCCGGTCGGAGCATGCCTGTCACGGTCGAGACGAGGTGCAGCACGGTGGGGTGCTGCTCGAGGTGGAAGAGCTCCGGCACCCGCACCGTGCCCGGTGCGCAGACACGCGAGAGGTCGTTCCGGAGCAGATCCACGATCATCAGGTTCTCGGCCCGATCCTTCTCGCTCTCCGTGAGCTCCTTGCCAAGCGCTTCGTCATGCATGGGGCCGAGCCCACGCGGGCGGGTTCCCTTGATGGGGCGCGTCTCCACGGCGCGGCCGTCGAGGCGCAGGAATCGCTCGGGCGAGACGCTGAGGAGCGTCACGTCGTCGAGGCTCAGCCACGCGCCGAAGGGCGCGGGATTGCGATGGCGCAGGCGCGCGTACAGCCGGCCCGGGGTCTCGGGCAGTGGCGCCTGGAAACGCTGCGAAAGGTTGGCCTGGAAGATGTCGCCCGCGAGGATGTACTCGCGCACCCGCTGCACGGCGCTCAGGTACCCGCGATGCGTGAAGGTGGAGCGGAGCTGCACGAATTCGGCGTCCTCGACGCCGATCACCGGATAGCTGGGTGCCGCGCCGGTGTCGCTGTCGAGCGGACCGGGGCACGCCAGCAGCGCATCGCCCAGCGCGGCCGATGCAGGCGCCGCAAGCCATTGCAGCACCTCGGCGAGCCGCGTGCGTGCGTGTGTCTCGCGCGCCGTTCCCGTCGCGGGATCGCCGGTGCTGACGATCCAGCCCTCGCCCGATTGGTGATCCCACGCGATCACGACGTCGTAGAGGCCGAACATGGCGTCCGGCAGGCCGAGGTCGGCCGCACTGGCTGCTGGGATGCGAGGCTCGAGTACGCGGCCCCAATCGTAGCCGATGTAGCCGGCCGCACCGCCCTGGAACGGGGGGCCTCCCGCGGCGGGCGCCACCGCGAGCGGTGTGAGTTCGCGATCAAGGGCGGTGAGGAGGTCGCCCGCAACAGGCTGCCACGTGCCATCCGTCCCGCGGCGCTCGGTGAGCATGCCCAAGGCGCGCAGCGCCGCCCACGGCTCCGCGCAGAGAAACGACCAGCGCCCGAGACCGGCGGCGTCGCTGCCGCTGTCCAGCCACGTGAACCAGGGCCGGGCGCCCAGCCGCGCGGCACAGGCCTCGACGGTCAGTCCGGACGGCAGGCGCTCGAGCAGCGGGAGCGTCACGCGGGCTTGCGCGAGCGGCGCTGGGTGAGCTTGACGTGTTCGGAGCGCGTATCGTCGGCGGGGGTGAGATAGCCCCAGTCGAGCGCGCCCTCCTGGCGGTATGTCTTGCCGAGCGTGATGGCGAGCTTCGCCTTCATGAGCTCGCGGCCGAGGTAGAAGGCGTGCGTGGCCTCGTCGACGCCGAGCTGCGCGAAGATCTCCTGGGGATCGGTGCCGCGCACGAAGCGCTCGTTGTTGAACACCGTGATGACCTCGCGGTCGGCGAAGATGCGGAAGTTGCCGTCCTTCACCGCCGATTGCAGCTCGCGCAGCTCCGCCTCGCTGTAGGCGAGGATGCGCGGGTCCTTCACGGTCACCAGCCGGTCATCGATGTTCTTGGGCAGCTGCTTCTGGCTTACGGCGTAGTGCATCAGGCGGCGGGCCACGTCGATCTCGCGCACGGCGCCGCGCGCCCAGGGGATCACCTCGGTGGTGAGCACGGCGCGCACGCCGAGCTCCTCGCAGATGGCGATGAGAACGGCATTCACGCCGGTGGAGTCGGCGGCGGTGAGCTCGGTGATGTTGCCGACGCCCATCATCTGCTCCGCCTCGGGCCAGCGGCGACGTGCCTCGGCGTAGCGTTCGAGTGATGCCATGAAGCCGTAGCCGATCGGCTCGATGACCGGGTCGATGAGGTACGGCACCCGGCAGCGCTCGAGCGTCGCGAGACTCGCATCGAGCGAATCGAGGCCCTGACCGAAGTCGGGGATCACCACGAAGCGCTTGCCGCTGCCGGAGTAGGCTTCGACCACGTCGATGTTGGAACCGTTCACGCTCAGCACCATCTCGGCGCCGGCGTCGAGCGCCGTGCGGATCTCGTCCCGGTCGAACGAATCGATGCTGACGCGAAACCCGGCACCCGAGAGCTCACGCACCACGTCGGCGAGCCCGGGAAACGGCCGTCCGGGCGTGCAGCCGATGTCGATGACGTCGGCCCCGCTCGCGCGGAAGTAGTCGGCCATGGCGCGGAGTGCCGCGCGCTCCATGCGCGGGGCATTGTTGATCTCGGCCAGGATCTCGATGCGGTGGCTGCCGTAGTCCACGGCGCGCGCGGCGCGACCGAAATGGGCGGGAATGTCGCGCAGGTCCTTCGGGCCCTTCTCGACGCGCACACCGAGCTTCGTGGCGAGCGCCTCCGCATCGCCTTCCACCAGGCCGGGCAGCATCACGAGGTCCACGCCCGCCGGCACCTCGAGGAATTTCGCGATCCACTCGGTGGTCATGAGTGCCGCGACGGTGATCCGCAGTACCGCCACCTCGGTCGCGAACGGGAACTGCTGCTCGGCGAGCATGCGCCGGAGCGCCGGTTCCGCGAGGCGACCGGTGACGAACAGGACGGAGCCCGGGGTGGAGGCCAAGTGCCCTACTTGGGCTCTCCGCTCCGCACCCACTTGTTCGGGGTGCCTTCGAGCCCCGGGAAGCCCGACGTGGGCCGCCAGAGCACGACCTCGTCGAGCTTCCTGGCCAGCTCGAGGTCCTTGTCCGTGATGCCGCCCGCCGAATGGGTCTGCAGCTTCACGATGACACGCGCCCACGTCACCGACATGTCGGGATGGTGATACGCCGCCTCGGCGACGTAGGCAACGGTGTTGACGAGCATGAGCGTGGCCTGCCAGCCGTCGGTCTTGTAGATACGCCGGATCCAGCCGTCCTCGTAGTACCAGCCGGGCAGCGCCGCGAGCTTCTCGGCGATCTGGGCGTCGGTGTAGGTGGGTTCCTTGTCGCGGGTCATGGAATCGATTCTCCTGAAGGGGGCTACATCACCACGCCGCCGTTGATCATCACCGTCTGCCCGGTGAGAAACCCCGCGGCGTCGGAGGCGAGATAGACGGCGGCGTGCGCCACGTCCTCCGGCGTGCCCCAGCGTGCGAGCGGCGTCACGCGCTCGACGTGCTCGCGCCACGCCGTGTTGGCCTGCTCGCCGAACGCGGTCTCGATAAAGCCCGGTGCCAGCACGTTCACGCGCACCTTCGGCGCCACGTCGCGCGCCAGCGACTTGCTGAAGGCGAGCACGCCGCCTTTCGCGGCCGCGTAGACCATGGGATTCTCACCGGCCATCCCGGCGGAGACGTGGTCCCACGACACGTTCAGGATGACGCCACCCGCCGGTTGCTCGCGCATCAGCTCGCACGCCGCCCACGACGCCAGCGCGGTGCCCCGCACGTCGATGTCGAGCACGTAGGCGAGCTTCTCCTCGCGCGAGCGCTTGCCCCAGGCACCGGTGAGGATGTCGGCACCGGCGTTGTTCACCCAGACATCCACGCCGCCGAGCCGGCGCTGTGCGTCGGCGGCGAGCCTGGCGGGACTGGTAGGATCAGCGAGGTCGAGCTGGTAGGCACTGCCTTCGGCGCCGAGGCGGGCAAGCTCCTCGACCACGGCGCGGGCGCCGTCGGCGTTGCCGCGATAGGTGACCATCACTGCGGCGGCGCCGGCCTGGGCGTAAGCCAGGGCAATGGCGCGCCCGATCCCGCTCGAGGCACCCGTGACGACCGTCCGCTTGCCCTTGAGCGCCCCATCCGTCATCCGCCTCGCCTCCCCGTCGCGTGACCGGCCCGGTACCTTGGGAACGGGTAACATATCGGTCTGCCAAGGGCGTACAAGGGAGCGCGCGTGCAGCTGCTCGTGAGTGTGCGGGATGCCGGCGAGGCGCGCGAGGCCATGGCGGCAGGGGCCGACATCCTCGATGCCAAGGAACCCGCGCTCGGAACGCTGGCGCCCGTGTCGCCCGCGGCGCTGGCATCCATCGCCGCGGTCCTCGCGCCGGGGGCCCAGCTCAGCGTGGCGCTGGGTGAACCGGCCGATGTCGATGCGCTCGCGGTCTCGCTCGCCGTGCGGACCGATGCCCTCGGTGGCCGGCCCGCGTTCCTCAAGTTCGTACCCCCCACGCTCGCTGCAGGAACGGTCGCGGCAATGGTCGCCGCCGTTCGGCGGACTGCGCCTAGGGCGCGCGTCATCGTCGCCGGTTACGCGGACCGCCAGGCGGTCGAGGCGTTCGCTGCGCTGGCGCACGTCGCGGCCGATGCCGGCGCCGATGGCGTGCTCCTCGATACGGCCGACAAGGGGGCCTCGCTGCTCGAACGCTGGTCGTCGAGAGATATCGAAGGCTTCGTCGCGACAGCACATTCACGAGGGATTCTCGTGGCGCTGGCGGGCAGCCTCGCGCTCGAGGACCTGCCGCGCCTTGCCGCATTGGGCGCGGATGTCGCGGGTGTGCGTGGCGCCGCGTGCGAGGGCGGCCGCGCGGGCCGGCTCAGCGCGGCGCGGGTGACGCGGCTGGTGCAGACGGCTCGCGCTCCACTCCCGCGCGGGCCAGCAACGCCGGTGTCGTGACGCAGCGCACCTCGAGTTCCGGCGGGCACGACGAGGGAAGCAGCGCGTCAGCCAATGTTTCCAGCGTGCCCGATACCACCTTCACCAGCAGCAGTTCGTGTGCGCCGAGTGCAGCGGCCGCCACGACGGCGATGCTGTCGCTCGTGGCGTCCCAGGAGTGGGGAAGGGGATCGGTGCGCTTCATCCAGCGATACGGGGCGAGAATCCACACCTCGCCCCTGCGCGCCTCGCGCAGTGCGTCGAGATCGTCCGCCAGGCGTGAGCCGGAGAAACGGTCGGCGAGCAGGTGGGCGTACTGGTCCATGGCGAGGATCGCCATCCAGTGGGCGGCATCCTCGCTGGCACCGAGATCGTGCTGGGTGCGGCGCACCTGATCGGCAAACGGTCCGCCACCGGGAATCACGATCACCGGCTGCGCGCGTGCGAGCCCCGGCAGCGCCCGGCCCACATCGTCCAGCGCGCCGGACACGTGGCTCAGCGCACCGCCCACCTTCACGACCAGCGGACGCTCAGCCATGCTGAGCTTCGAGCAACAGGGCCACCGCAGCCGCGGGCGCCAGGGCCGTGACATCCTGCCAGTCGTCGCGCAGGAGGCGGGGCTCGAGCCCGGCTTCGTGCACTGCGGCGGCGGCGATGGCATCACCGAGACCGGTGACGACGGCCGTGCGAAGCGATGGATGACGCGCGGCGACCTTCGCGATCGCCCCCGCCACCTGTCGGCGCTGGGCCGCCGCGACATGCGTCGCGATGCGCGTGAGCCCCGGGTCGTCGATCATCGTGCGGTCGGCACAGACGACGCGCGCGAGGCGTTCGCCGGCGTACGGACGGCTGGCTGGCCGTCCGTCGGCGGTGGGGACCTCGATCGCCGCCGGATCGAGCGTGCCCAGCCAGACGTGCACGTCGCCGATGGTGGCGAAGAGTTCGGCGCTTACCGCAGCGAGGCCGTCCTTCCAGGGTACCGATGTCACCACCGCCTCGATCGGCGTGCGGATGACGCCCGTATATACGAGCTCGCCACTCGCGAGCCGGTCCGGGTCGGTGCGACCCAGTGCGATCACCTCGTGGGCGACGATGGGAATGATGTCGGTGGTGGTGCTGCCCATGTCGACGAGCAGGCAGTCGGGATGGCGGCGTCCCACCACGAGCGCGGTCGCGAGCCAGTTCGAGGCGGAGGCGTCGAGTGGTGCGTAGCGCGCTTCGGCCGGGGTGATGAAGTTGCCTGCGGTGTCCAGCACCGCCACATCGGCCCCGGGAAACGCCGCCTCGTGGGCCGCGAGGACGGCATCCACGCCCTCGCCTTTCGTGCGGAAGCGCTGCGACAGCTCGGCGGTCATGGTGATGGCGTGACGATCGCCGGAAGCGCCGGCGATGTCGTCGGCGATGTCGCACAGCACCCGGGCGAGCGCGTCGAGGTCGCGCTCGATGGAGAAGGCGCGCAGCGTGGAGCGCGCCACCCGTCCCTCCGTCACGCGGGCGGCCTTCACGTGCACGCCGCCGATGTCCCAGCCGATCACGCTCATGCCGTCACCGCCTGACCAGGATGCCATGCCGCTCGAAGTGATTCCCGTGCTCGACCTCGCCGCCGGCCGTGCCGTGCATGCCGTGGGCGGCGCGCGCGCGCACTATGCCGTGGTGACCTCCGCGCTCGCACCCGGCCGGTCAGGCGATGCCATGGCGCTCGCTCGCGCCTATCGCGAGCGCGTTCGTGCGCATCGGTGCTACGTCGCCGATCTCGACGCGATCACCGGGGCCGCGACTCAGCGACGACTGCTCGACCAACTCGCGTCCGACGAGGGCTTCGGCGGTGCGCTGCTCGTCGACGCGGGCATCGGGTGCGTCGCCGACCTGAAGCGGCTCGAAGGATCGAACGTCACGCCGGTGGTGGGTCTCGAGACGCTGCATCA
>JBJMOZ010000071.1:0-13885 GCA_045803465.1 Gemmatimonadales bacterium
GACGGCCTGGGCGCCATCGGCTACATCATGTCGGAGTCGCCGCGCCCGATCGTCGTGGTGAGCGGCTATGCGGGACCCGGCACGGCGGCGGCGATCCGCGCGCTCGAGCTGGGCGCCATCGACCTCGTGGCCAAGGAGGAAGCGCGCGACGACGCCGCGCTCGAGCAGTTCGGCGAACGAGTGCGGGCCTCGGTGCGCGCGGCGCTTGCCGCCGAGGTGCTGCGGCTTCCCGTGCTTGCCCGCACGGCGCGCGGGGCCGCGGCCGACCCCGACTTCTTCGCGGTGCCGGGACGCGCGAAGGCCTGCGTCGTCATCGCCGCATCCACCGGCGGCCCGCGTGCGCTGTGCGAAGTCATCCCGAAACTTTCGCCCGGGTTCGGCGCCGGCGTCATCGTGGTGCAGCACATGCCCAAGGGATTCACGCGGAGTCTCGCGCAGCGGCTGGCGTCGCAGAGCCGCCTCGCGGTGGTGGAGGCCGAGCACGGCGTGCCGTTTCTCGCCGACACGGCCTACGTGGCGCCCGGAGATCACCACATCGCCGTCGAGATCAGGTCGGACGGCCCGCGTCTGGTGCTCGATCAGGAGCCGCCCGTCTGGGGCGTGCGTCCCGCCGCCGACCGCCTATTCGCCTCCGTGGCCTCCTGCTACGGCGCGAGGGCCGTGGGCGTGGTCCTCACAGGCCTGGGCCGGGACGGCGCGGAGGGACTGCGCCGCATCCACGACGCCGGCGGCATCGGCATCGCGCAGGATCATGCCAGCGCGACCATCGATGGCATGCCCGCCGCTGCACGCCTCGCCGGCGGCGCCGACCACGTGCTCGGCGTCTCGCACGTCGCCGCGCAGGTGGATGCGGAACTCCGGCAGATGCGGCTCACATGATCGACGACGAACTGCTCCAATTCGTGAGCTTCCGCCTCGGCGGCCAGGAGTTCGCCGTCGACATCCTGCAGCTGCAGCGGGTGCTGCCGTACGCAACGCCCACGCGCGTGGACGGCGCGCCGGAATTCGTCGCCGGCACGCTCCGCCATGACGATGCGACGCTCTTCGTGCTCGACCTCCGCGACCGCCTCGGCCTGCCGGCGGCCGTCACGCCGGACTCGCGCCTGCTCGTGCTCGAGCACGGCGCCGCACCCGTGATGCTGGTGGTGGATGCGGCGCGCGAGGTGGTGCGCGTCGACGCCGCGGACATCGCAGCCGCGCCCGACGTGGAAGGCCTGACGGCCGGACAGGCCATCGGCCTGATCGCCCGACCCGGCCGGCCGCTCGTGATCCTGAATCCCTCGCGCCTGCTCACGCCTGCGGAGCGGGTGGCGCTCGATGCCCTGCTGGTGACGCCGTGATCGATCGTCCCGAGCCGACGCCGGAGTCACTGTTGAGCCAGCTGCGCGGTACCTACGCCGAGCTGGAGCGGCGGCTGGACCAGCCGCTGTCCGGCGACGGGCGCGAGCAGGTGAAGCAGGAGATCATCGCCCTCTTCCGGCGCGTCGACGGCGCGCTGACCGAGCTCGCCGGGCTCAAGGAGGAGATCCGCGAGCTCGTGTCCCGCTACAAGGCGGCCGTGGCGGCGTCCAGCCCGGCGGCTGCGCCGCCGCCGGAGCTTTCCAGCGAGCCCCCGGCCGTGCACGCCGATCATCTCGGGGCGTCCACCTTCATCGAGAAGGGGTGGAGCCTCATCTCCCTCGGGGAGCACGTCGCGGCCATCGCGGCGCTCAATCGCGCCCTCGAGCTCGCACCCGGCGACACGCAGGCGCAGTCGCTGCTCGGGTGGGCGCAGATGCTGCACGAGGACTTCGACGACGCGCTCGGCACCTTCTCCAAGGTGCTTGCCCGGGAGCCGGCCAACGCGCTCGCACGCATCAACGTGGGCTACATCTGCCTCAAGAAGCGCATCTTCGGGGAGGCCATCGAGCACCTCTCGCGTGCCATCCGGCTCGACAACGACCGGAAGGCGACGCTCTACGCTCACTTCTACCTCGGGCTCGTGTATCTGGAGCGCGAGATGTACGAGGACGCGCAATCGTTCTTCCGCAAGACGCTCCGGCTTGGCCCCAACCTGGTCGAGGCACGCTACGAGCTTGGCCGCGCGCAGTGGTTCGCCGGCGATCGCGAGGGGGCGGTGGCCTCGTGGACCGAAGGGCGCGACGCCAACCGGTTCAACCCATGGTCGAAACGCTGCGGCGAGGTCCTCGACCTCGTAGCCGGCGGCGGCGACATCCCACGCTCGCAGTCCGCGTCCTGACGCTCGTCGGGCTCCTGCTGGCACTCGTGCGTCCGCTCGCGGCGCAGGAGCCCACGGCCACGCAGGTGGGCGACGTGACGGTGGTGGCCCGCAAGGCCGAGATGCCGCTCGGGGTGCTGCTCGCGGAGACGGCGAGCCAGCCGCGGGTGTGGCCGGGGCTGGGCCGGCGGGCACCGGGATCGTTCCGGCTCATCGTCGTGCCCGATGGCGAGGCACTGAAGCGCTGGTCCGGTGGCCGGGCTCCTCGCTGGGGTGCGGCCCTGGCGCTGCCCAGGTCACGCACCATCCTCATCCGGGCGGATGCCGACCCCACGGCCACGCTGCAGCACGAGCTCGCGCACCTGGTCCTGAACGAGGTGATCCGGAGCCGCGTGCCACTGTGGTTCGACGAGGGGTATGCAGTGTGGGCGGCGGGGGAGTGGGACCTGCTGCACCAGCTCAGCCTGAATCTGGCCGTGGCCACGTCGGCGACGCCTTCGCTCGACACACTCAACCTGGCGCTGCGGGGCGGTGAGGTGGAGGTGAGCGCGGCCTATCCGCTGGCGGCCTCGGCCGTCCTCGAGTTGGCACGCCGGCACCCCAGCGGCTCCATCGAGCCGCTGATTCGGCGGTTGGCAGCGGGCGAGGACTTCGGCACCGCGGTCCACGCCACCACGGGCCTGTCCCTGGAGCGGTTCGACGAGGAGTGGCAGAAGATGGTGCGCCGCCGGTTCAGCCTCTTCACCTGGCTGATGGCGGGGGGTGCGTGGCTGATCTTCGGGGTGCTGCTCATCGTCGGGGTGCGAATCCGGCGCCGGGCGGACCGCCCGCGGCGGCTGGCGCTGGACGTGGGTTGGGAGCTTCCGGAGGAGCCGGACGTGCCAGAAGTGCCTGAACCGACGGAAGTTGGCCCGAAGGATCAGCTTGACCCACCTCCCACTGGCGAGTAATCTCTCCGGCTTATGACCTCATCATCCACACCGTCTCCCGCCTCCCGGTTTCCGCTCGGGAAGCGCAATCTCCTCTTTCTCGCCGCCGCACTTGTGTCATTGGGGGCGGGCTACGCCGTCCTGATGGCAGGACACGCGAGTTTCGCCGCCGTTCTGCTGGTGCTGGGGTACTGTGTGCTATTTCCGCTTGGTATCGCGCTTTAGGGCGCGGTGACCGAGCCATCGATCGCGGCATGTTCGCTGCTTTGATGGCGACGCCCTGAGCGGGCATGCCGTCCGGGGCGAATAGCTCAGCGGTTCAGAGCGCCTGCCTTACACGCAGGATGTCGGGGGTTCGAATCCCTCTTCGCCCATGACCATGGTTTCCTTCCTGCCTTCGCGGAGGCTCATCGCAATGAAGGTGCTTCGCCACGCTGTCGTCGCCACGCTCACCATCGCCGGGCTCGCCGCCACCGATGCTGGCGCGCAAGGCATTCCGCGGAACTCCCGACGCCTTGGCGCGCCGTCCGCCAGCGCGTCCGGGACGCGCATCATGGTGGCGACGCCGTACGCGTTCAACGCGCAGGACTCGGCGACCGCCGTGGCCATCGCGAAGGGCATGCGCGACCGGCTCAAGGACGTCGGCGGCGCCGACGTCGCCGTGATCTCCGACTCGATCATGAACGTGGCCCTCGAACAGTTCGGCTACGCGAAGAACGCGATCCTCACCGCCCCGCTCGCGCTGCAGCTGGCCAAGCAGTTGCCAGGCACGAAGGGCGTCATCACCTCGCAGCTGCAGAAGCACGACACCGATCAGGGCCGCTACACGCTCATCGCGCGTCTCTTCCCGACGCTCGAAGATGCAGGCGTGATGCTGACCACGGTCCAGAACCCGGGCGAGAAGCCGGAAGACTTCGGCAAGCGAGCTGCGGAGCAGTTCAAGCCCGCCATCTCCGTGTTCGACGATGCGAAGGCCTGCAGCGATCAGGCGAAGACCAAGACCGACGACGCGATCAAGGCGGCCGGGAAGGCGCAGAAGGAAGTGCCGAACCACGGCGGCGCCCATCTCTGCGAGGCGCAGATCCTGGCGGCCAAGGGGGCCCCCCGTGCCGAGGTGGTCACCCACCTCGAGAAGGCCGTGCAGGGCGATCCGCAGAGCCTCACCGCGTGGACGCTGCTCGCCGAGAACCATCAGGCGCTCGCCAACGAGAACAAGTCCAAGGCCGACTCGGCGAAGGTCGTCGAGGACATGAAGCAGATGCTCCGCATCGCGCCGTCGAACCAGAAGATGCGTGAGAACATCTTCAAGTACCTGCTGCAGACCGGCAAGCCGGACGTGGCGGTGCAGGTGGCCGACGAGGGCCTCAAGATCGATCCGTACAACTGGGACCTCTACGACCTGAAGAGCAACGCCTGCCTCTTCCAGAGCAACTTCAAGTGCGCCATCGACGCGCTCGAGGCGGCGTACCAGGTCGACTCCACGCGTGCCGACTCGCTGTTCTACCGCAAGATCTCGGTGGCCGCGGCGCAGCAGCCCGACACGGTGCGCCTGGCCAAGTGGGCCGGCAAGGGCATCGCGAAGTTCCCGGACAACGCCGAGCTCCTCGGCTATGCCAACCAGGGCTACGTGCTCACCGGCAAGCTCGACTCGAGCATCGCCGTCACGCGGAAGCTGATCAAGCTCGACCCGACGCAGGTCGATCCGGCGCTCGCCGCGGTACAGGGCCTGGCCCAGGCGAAGCGGCTGCCCGAGTCGAAGGAATTCGCCGATCTCGTGATCGCCAGCGGCAGTCCCGAGCAGAAGGAGCAGCTCGCCGGCATCTACGTGAACGCCGCGGCGCCGCTGCTGCAGGATCCGAACAAGGACTACGCCGCCGCGGCTGACCTGACGCGTCAGTGCCTCGCGGTCGCCAATCCGCAGGGCCGCGTGGCACCGAGCTGCAACTTCATCCTGGGCGTATCGGCCTTCCAGATTGCCGCGGCGATGGATGCGGACACCGAGAAGCAGAAGTCCTGCGACATGGCGCGGAAGGAGAACGATCTGGTGCTGGAGGCGGAGAAGGGCCTCACGACCGGTCGTGCGGTGCGCGCCGAGACCGCCGACCAGCTCCTCGGCTACGTGGCCCAGTTCAAGACGCGCACGGCATCGATGATCAAGGCCTACTGCAAGTAGGCGTCTGCAAAACGTGCGCGCAGGGGGTTGCCGGAGGGGGGTGGGGCGGCTAGCTTCACCCCCCTCCGTACCGGGGGCTGTAGCTCAGCTTGGTTAGAGTGCCGCACTGTCACTGCGGAGGTCGCGGGTTCGAGCCCCGTCAGCCCCGTTCGCTCGTTGCACCCCGTCCGGTTGGGCGGGGTGCCGTCGTTTCCGGACCCTGCCGCGTGGCCACGTGACCCTGCCGGACCGCACTTCCGCGCCGCATGACCCCGTGCTGCTCGCCGAGATCCGCGAGGCGGCACGTGGCGCTCGGCGCATCGTGGATGCGACGGTGGGCTTCGGCGGTCATGCGGCCGCGCTGCGCGAGGATGGCGCCGAGTTGCTGGTCATCGACCGCGATCCGGAAGCGCTCGCCTTCGCCCGCCGCCGGTTGGGCGAGCGCGGCCTGACCTACCTGCATGCTCCGTTCGATGCGCCCGCGGTGCTCGAGGCCGTGACGGCGTTCCGTCCCGATTTTATTCTTCTTGATCTTGGCGTCTCGTCGCTTCAACTCGACGCGGACGAGCGCGGCTTCAGCTTTCGGCCGGGCGTGCCGCTCGACATGCGCATGGAGGGGCAGGGCGAGAGTGCCGCCGAGCTGCTGGGCAGGGCGCCGCTCAAGGAGCTCGAGCGGATCTTCCGCGATTACGGCGACGAACGGCGTGCTGCGGCGCTGGCGCGAGAGGTGGTGCGCCGGCGTGAGCGCTCACCGTTCGCGGCCAGCGACGACTTCGTGAACGCGATCCGGGGCGTGCTGGGCCCACGATCGGGGCCCGGCGACTTCGCGCGGCTCTTCCAGGCGGTGCGGATCGCGGTCAACGATGAGCTGGGGCGGTTGGAGCGTGCGCTGCCCGCGTTCCGGGACGCGCTCGTGCCGGGTGGCAGGCTCGCGGTGATCAGCTACCATTCCGGCGAGGATCGGCTGGTGAAGCAATCCTTCCGCCGCTGGAGCGACGTGTGCAGCTGCCCGCCCGGCCTGCCGGTCTGCATCTGCGGCCAGGTGCCGCTGGGAGCGACGGTGCCACGCCGGGCCGTGACGGCCGGCGCGGACGAGGTGGCCCGGAATCCCCGGGCGCGCAGTGCGAAGCTGAGGATCTTCCGTGTGAATGATGCGACTTAGGGGCCGACACTACCTCATGTTCTGGCTGCTGCTCTTCCTGGTGGTGGCCGCGGCGGTCACTCTGCGGCAGAGTGCCGCCATCCGGCTCGCCACGTCGCTGCGGGTCCTGCGGGAGGAGCGTGCCACCCTCGAGGCACGGCAGGCCGACCTCCGCCGTCGCATCAGCGAGGCACAGAGCCGCGGCTCGCTCGCCCGCGTCGCCGAAAACCTGGGGCTGCACGAGCCCGTCGACTCCGAGATCACCCCGCTGATGGTGCCCCGCGCGCGCCCGAGGGCCGAATGATCGCGCGTCCCACGCTTCGCATCTCGTTCCTGCAGGCCTGCCTGCTGCTCGGGCTCCTGCTCGTGCTCGGCCGCGCGGCGCAGCTGCAGCTGTTCCAGGGCGAGGACTGGGCTCAGAAGGCCGAGCAGCAGCGCACCACCCGCGACACGCTCGAGGCGCGCCGCGGCTCGATCTACGACCGCCGCGGCACGCCGCTGGCCGTCACGCAGGAGTTCTACCACGTCGGCGTGGCGCCGAACGAGGTGACGAATCGCCGCGAGGTGGTGAAGCTCGTCTCGCGGGCGCTGCGCGTGCCGGCCGGGGAGCTCGAGCGGCGCCTGCGCACGGAGCGCTACGTCTACTATCACGGGCCCTACACGGCGACCGACATCGAGCCGCTGCGGAAGCTCAAGGGCGTGCACGCCCAGGGCAGCTACCGCCGCTCCTACCCCACCCAGAGCATCGCGGCGCCGGTGGTGGGCCGGCTCGACGCCGACAGCGGCGCGGGCGGCTCGGGGCTCGAGCGCGCGCTCGACGACCTGCTGACGGGACGGCCGGGCGAGGCCGTGTTCCTCCGCGACCGGCGCGGGCGGCGGCTCGAGTCGCCGGCGCGACGTGTTCGCGAGCCCGTGCCCGGCAACGATGCCTGGCTGACCGTCGATTACGCGCTGCAGGACATCGCGGAGCGCGCGCTCGAGGACGCGCTGCACGACCTCGCGGCGGAGGGCGGCGACATCGTCGTGCTCGACCCACGCAGTGGCGAGGTGCTGGCCATCGCGTCGCGGCAGACCGCGGGCGTGGGCGCCCGGCCCACCGCCTTCACCGATCCGTTCGAGCCGGGCTCGACGGCCAAGCTCTTCACCGCCGCCGCGCTGCTGCGCCTGGGCCGCGTGGACAGCACGGACGTGGTGAATGGCCACTGCGGGAAGCTCGTCGTCGCCACCAGTGCCCGTGCCACCCGCGTCATCAGCGACGTGCACGGGGAATGCGGCGACATGACGCTCTCCAAGGCCATCACCGTGTCCAGCAACGTGGCGATGGCGCAGTTCTCCCAGCGCCTCGACGTCACCGAGCAGTTCACCGCGCTGCGCGACTTCGGCTTCGGGAGCCCGACGGGCATCGAGTTTCCCTCCGAGTCGCGTGGCGCCCTCAAGGCGCCCGAGGACTGGCAGGCCAACTACACCCGCGCGAGCGCGGCGATGGGATACGAGTTCGGCGTGACCGCGCTGCAGCTCGCCGCGGCGTACGGCGCCATCGCCAACGACGGCGTCCTGCTGGCCCCCACGCTGGTGCGCGAGGTGCGTGCGCACGACGGTTCACTGCTGTATCGGCATCAGCCGGAGCCGGTGCGGCGCGTGATTCCGTCCGACGTGGCGACGACGCTCATGCGCTACCTGCGCCAGGTCGTGAGCACGGAGGGAACGGCGCGCGGCGCCCAGCTGGCCAACTACGAAGTGGCCGGCAAGACGGGCACGGCACGACGGTTCATCGGCGGCCGCTACCAGGGCTACACCGCGTCGTTCGCGGCGCTCTTTCCCGCGGACGACCCGCAGCTGGTCATCGTGGTCAAGATCAACAACCCCACGAAGGGCTCGTACTACGGCGGCGCCACGGCGGTGCCCCTCACCAAACAGATGCTCGAGCGCATGCTGGCCGCGCGCAACCCGGCGCTCGACTTCAAGCGCCTGCAGGAGTCGGAGCCCGTACCGCTCGCGACCCGCGAGGTGCGCCAGCCCGAGGCGGTGGCGCCCGTGCTGCGGGTGGCCTGGCCGTACCGCGACCGCGACTCCACGTCCGCCGAACCGATCACGGTGCCGGAGGTGGCGGGGCAGGGCGTGCGGGAAGCGGTGCTGGCACTGCATCGGAAGGGACTGCGCGTCAGCGTGCACGGCACCGGCATCGTCGCCCGCCTGAGCCCCGCGGCCGGCAGTGCGGCCGCGCCGGGCACCACCGTTCAGCTCTGGACCGACGAATGACCGTTCCGGGCCCGGCGCTCGTCGCTGCACTGCAGCGGGCCGGTCTCCTCGTCGAGGCCGCGACGCTGCCGCCGCTCACGTCGCTGACGGCGGACAGTCGCGACGTGCGCGCCGGCGCGCTCTTCATCGCCGTGCGCGGCTCGCAGTCCGACGGGCATCGCTTCGTGCCCGACGCCATTGCGCGCGGCGCGGCGGCCGCGGTGGTCGAGACGCGCCAGCCGGTGGACGTGCCACAGCTCGTCGTCACCGACGCGCGACGCGCGGCGATCGAACTCGCCCGCGCCTGGTACGGGGACCCGGGGGCGTCGCTCGTGCTCATCGGCATCACCGGCACCAACGGCAAGACCACCACCACGGGGCTCGTTCGATACCTGTTCAATGCGGCCGGTACCGCCGGCAGCATCGGGACCCTCGGCGCGTTCGACGGCGCCGGCAACGACGTCCCGTCGACGGCGGGCAACCTCACCACGCCGGGACCGGTGGACCTGCAGGCCACGCTGGCGGCGCTCGCGGCCCGTGGCTGCACGCATGTCGCGATGGAGACCTCGTCCCACAGCCTCGACCAGGGGCGGCTCGACGGCGTGGAGTTCGCGGCGGGCATCTACACCAACCTCACGCGGGATCATCTGGACTACCACGGTACGATGGACGCGTACCTCGCCGCGAAGCTCAAGCTGAGCACGCTCCTGCGCATCGACGGCGTCGAGGTGGTCAATGCCGACGAGCCGGCCTGGTGCGACCTGCCCGCGCACCATCCGCGGGTGACGTTCGCACGCCGCGCGCCGGACGCCGACGTGCGTGCGGTACGGGAGGAGCTCGATGCGCTTGGCAGCCGCTTCACCCTCGAGGGCCGCTTCGGCAGCGCGGACGTGCGCCTGCCGCTGCTCGGCGACTTCAACATCGAGAACGCGCTCGCGGCGGCCGCGACGGCGCTGGGACTGGGCGAGCCGCTGGCGCGGGTGGCCGAGCGACTGAGCGCGGCCCCGCAGGTTCCGGGACGCATGGAGCTGGTGAGCGAGCGGCCCTGCGCCGTGCTGCGCGACTACGCCCATACGCCGGACGCCCTCGAGCGCGCGCTGCGCACCCTGCGGCCGCTCACGCGTGGCCGGCTCATCGTGCTCTTCGGCTGCGGCGGGGACCGGGATCGGGGCAAGCGCCCGATCATGGGCCGCATCGCCTCCGAGCTGGCCGACGTGGTGGTGGTGACGTCCGACAATCCGCGAACCGAGAATCCGGAGAGCATTCTCGACGACATCATGGCGGGCATGGTCGGCGCCGCACCGCGTCTTCGCATCAGTGACCGACGGCTCGCCATCGGCATCGCGCTCGACAAGGCGCGGCCCGGCGACACGCTGCTGCTCGCCGGCAAGGGGCATGAGACCTACCAGATCCTCGGTGCCACGAAGCATCCGTTCGACGAGCGCGCCATCGTGCGCGACGCGGTCGGGGAACCGTGAGCCGTTTCACGGCGGGACAGGTGCAGGAGGCGCTCGCGCTGCCTGACGCGCCCCGCGCCGCGGAGTTCAGCGGCGTTTCCACCGACACGCGCACCATCGGACCCGGGGAGCTGTTCGTGGCGCTGGTGGGCGAGCGGTTCGACGGGCACGCCTATCTCGAGGTGGCCCGCGATCGCGGGGCCATCGCGGCCATCGTGCGCCGTGACACGCCATCGGTGTCGGGCCTCGAGCTGCTCGAAGTGGACGACACGCTCCGTGCCTACGGCGACCTCGCGCGTGCGCGCCGGCGCACGCTCATCGGACCGGTGGTCTGCGTGACCGGCAACAACGGCAAGACGACCACGAAGGAGATGGTGGCCGCCGCGCTGCGCACCCGCTGGCGCACCCATGCCACGCGCGCCAACAACAACAACCTGGTGGGCGTGCCGCTCACGATCCTCGAGGCGCCCGACGACGTCGAGGCCCTGGTGATCGAGGGCGGCGGCAACGTGCCCGGCGAACTGCCGCGTTACCGCGAGATCGTCGAGCCCGACGTCACCGTGGCCACCAACGCCACCGAGGGACACCTCGAGGGTTACGGCACGCTCGAGGCGATCGTGGCCGACACCGTCGCCGTGGCCGCCGGCGTTCCGCTGGCCGTCGTGGGCGTGGAGCCGCCGTCGCTCGCAGCCGGCGCCCGTCACGCTGCGCGCCGGACGATCTCGGTGGGATGGGCGGGTGCGGACCGCCGGCCGGACGTCATCGGCCACGACGCCCTTGCGCGTCCCCGCGTGCGCCTCGGCGGGCACGAAGTGCAACTGCCGCTCCCGGGGCGGCATCAGGCGCTCAACGCGCTGTTCGCGTGGGTGGTGGCGGAATCACTCGGGCTCGAGCCGGCGCGGGTGGCGGAGGCGCTGGCGCAGGTGACGGTGCCGGGCGGCCGCAGCGAGCTGCTGCAGGAAGGGGGGCTGACCATCCTGAACGACTGCTACAACGCCAATCCGCACTCCTTCGGCACGGCCATCGCCACCGCCGCCGAGCTGCGGAAGGGACGGCGGCTCGTGTTCGTCGCCGGTACCATGCGCGAGCTGGGTGACGATGCGGAAGCCCTCCATCTCGAGGTGGCCGAGCGGATCGTGGCGCTCGATCCCGAACTGGTGGCGGCGGTAGGTGAGTTCGTGCCGGCGTTCGCGCCGCACGCCGCGAGACTGGGCGACCGGCTCGTGTCGGCGCCCGACGCGCCGGCAATGGGGCTGCTGCTCGCCGCACGCCTGGCGGGCGACGAAGTGGTGGTGCTCAAAGGTTCTCGGGGCGCGGCCCTCGAGCGTATACTTCCGGCCGTCCTCGGTCGAACCGTCTCCCCACACTGAGTCTCGATGCTCTACTACCTTCTCGCGCCGCTCGGGAAGACCTATCGCCTGCTCAACGTCGTCAACTACATCAGCTTCCGCGCGGCGGCGGCGATGGTGACGGCGCTGCTCATCGCCTTCATCGTGGGACCGGCGATCATCGCGAAGCTGCGGGCGCACAAGGTGGGGCAGATCATCCGCGCCGAGGGCCCGGCCACCCATCAGGGCAAGCGCGGCACGCCGACGATGGGTGGCATCATCATCCTGCTCGCGACGGTGGTGCCGACGGTGCTCTGGGCGAGGTTCGACGGCCGGTTCGTGGCGTTCGCGCTGCTGTCGATCCTCTGGATGGGCGCCATCGGATTCATCGACGACTATCTCAAGGTGGTGCAGGGCAAGAGCCGGGGGCTGATCGCCCGCTGGAAGCTCGTCGGGCAGTGCTCGTTCGGTCTCGCCCTCGGGGCGCTGCTCTACTTCCATCCCGTCGTGCCGATCGAGTCGCTGCCGGCCACCTCGACCACCGTCCCCTTCTTCAAGTACATCGTCCTCAATTTCACGCCGATCGCCTTCGTCCTCTTCGTGATGCTCGTCACGACGGGAAGCAGCAACGCGGTCAACCTGACCGATGGCCTCGACGGCCTCGCGGCGGGCCTCTCGGCGATTGCGGCGTTCGCCTTCGCGCTCTTCGCCTACCTGCTCGGTCGCGTGGATGCCACGAGCTACCTCTACCTGTTCTACCTGCCGGGTGCGGGTGAGCTGGCCGTCTTCTGCGCCGCACTCATGGGTGGCTGCCTCGGGTTCCTCTGGTTCAACGCCCATCCGGCGCAGGTCTTCATGGGCGATACGGGCAGCCTCGCCATCGGCGGCGCATTCGGCACGGTGGCGATCCTGCTCAAGGCGGAGTTCCTGCTGCTGCTCATCGGCGGCGTGTTCGTGGCGGAGGCCGTGTCGGTGATGCTGCAGACCAGCGTGTACAAATGGAACAAGCGCACCCGCGGCAAGGAGTTCGCGGATGCGCACCGCGTCTTCCGCATGGCGCCGCTGCATCACCACTTCGAGAAGCTCGGCTGGGCCGAGACGACGGTGGTGACACGCTTCTACATCCTGGGCATCTTCTGCGCGCTGGTGGCCCTCGCGACGCTGAAGCTCCGATGAGCCTCCTCGACCGCTTGTCGCGAGACGGCCACGAGACGGCCGTCGTGGGTTTCGGCAAGAGCGGCGTCGCGGCGGGCGTGCTGCTCCGCGCGCACGGCGTGAAGGTGTACGCCTCCGAGCTCGCCACGACGCCTGCCGCCCAACGCTGGGCCGACGAGCTGCGCGCGGCGGGCGCCGAGGTGGAACTCGGTGGCCACGACCTGGCGCGCATCGCCAAGGCCGCGGTCATGGTGGTAGCGCCGGGCGTGCCCCCTGCCGCGCCGCCTTGTCGCGCGGCCATCGATGCGGGCGTACCGGTGCTCGCCGAGGTGGATCTCGGCTACACGGCGCTGCCTAAGACGCGCTTCGTCGCCGTCACGGGCACGAATGGGAAGACCACCACGACGTCGCTCGTCGCGCACCTCATGCGCGTCATCGGGCTCGATGACTCCGTGGCCGCGGGCAACATCGGCCTGCCGCTGTGCGATGTGGCGCGCCGGCCGAAGGCGCCGCGCTGGGTGGCGCTCGAGCTTTCGTCGTTCCAGCTGCACGACTGCCCGCATCTCAGGCCCGAGATCGCCGCGCTGCTCAACCTCGCGCCGAACCATCTGGACCGCTACGCCACGCTCGAGGAGTATTACGGCGACAAGGCGCTGCTCTTCCGGAACGCCGATACCGGCTCGCTCACCATCAGCAACCTGGACGACGAGGCGGTGCAGGCCATGGTCTCGGCCGTCCCGGGTCGGCACCTGCGCTTCTCGGTACTGCGCGAGGCGGACGCCTGGTTCGATCGCGAGGCCCAGTGGCTCATGCTCGGCCGGGATCGACTGCTGCGGCGGAACGAGCTCCTGCTGCTCGGCGATCACAACGTGCTCAACGCCCTCACCGCTGCCCTCGTTGCACGCGAACTGGGCGGATCATTGGAGCAGATCGCCGACGGGCTCCGCTCGTTTCGCGCCATCGAACACCGGGTGGAACCGGTGCGCGAGGTGGACGGCGTGCTGTGGATCAACGATTCCAAGTCGACCAACGTCACCAGTACGGCGGTGGCGATTGCCGCGCTCGACCGGCCGTTCGTGCTGCTGCTGGGCGGACGACACAAGGGCGAGCCATACACCCGCCTAGCCGACGTCATGGCTGGGCGCTGCCGCGCAGTGGTTGCCTACGGCGAATCGGGCGACCTCGTCGAGGCGGATCTGCGGGATCGGGTGAAGGTGGTGCGGGCCGGAGCGTTTCCGGAAGTGCTGGCCGCCGCCCGCGAGCTGGC
>JBJMOZ010000085.1:0-2621 GCA_045803465.1 Gemmatimonadales bacterium
CGACAGCCAGGCGGGCACGCCGGGGTGCCGTGCCGACGGCACCGGAATCGGATCGTTGAGATGGCGGCCGACGATCTCCTGCGAGGTCTCTCCGTCGTACGGCGCGGTGCCGGTCACCAGCTGGAACATCATCACGCCGAACGCGTACACGTCGGACCGCGCGTCCACCGCATCCCGGCCGAGTGCCTGCTCGGGGCTCATGTAGAGCGGCGTGCCGACGATGAAGCCGACCTGCGTGCGATGCGCGGCGCCCGAGAGCACCTTGGCGATGCCGAAATCCAGCAGCAGCGGACGATTGCTCTCGTCCTCGACGAGGATGTTGTCCGGCTTGATGTCGCGATGCACGATGCCGAGCTGGTGCGCCTGGTGCAGCGCTTCGAGCACGGGGATGAGCAGCGGCACGATCCGGCGCGCCGGCAGCGGCGACTGGTCGCTGAGCAGGTCGGCCAGCGTGCGGCCGGCGATGTACGGCATGACGTAGTAGGCCAGGCCGCCGGCGTCGCCCACGAAGTGGATCGGGATGATGTTCGGATGCGGCAGGCGGGCGATGGCGCGGGCTTCCTGCTTGAAGCGGGCCCGCATGTCTTCGGTCCCGCCCACGTCCGGCCGGAGCACCTTTATCGCGAGCCGGCGATCGAGCTCCATGTCGCAGCACTCGAGCACCTCGCAGAAACCGCCACGTGCGATGCGGTCCCCCACCACGTAGCTGGGGCCAAGCGCTTCGGCGAGCTGCTTCAACAGGGCAGGATCCACGCCGTCCGGCACCGCCTCGCCGGGTCGCGGCAGGCTGTTGATGAAGGACGTGCGCAGGGATTCTTCCGCCGGTGCAGTCATCGCCTTGCAGGGTGCACGTGAGCTCGGAGCCCCGACGATGGCGGCTGGGAGGGAGCCAAGCCTGCGCAAGCGCTTGATTCACGATAGGTTGCACGCATCTCCCGGGCATCGGATCGACCCGTGCCCCGGGCACTTCGCCACACGAATTAGCACAAAGGGTGCCACCCGACCGTCTCGAAAGGACGACTCCATGGAGCAGTCTCACGCTCCCGGCCACAGCGTGCTGCGATTCCTCACCGAGCCCTCGCACGTCAACTTCGGCGGCAAGGTGCACGGCGGGATGCTGATGAAGTGGATCGACCAGGCCGGCTACAGCTGCGCGGCGCAGTGGTCGGGCACCTATTGCGTCACGGTCTACATCGGCGGCATCCATTTCACGCATCCGATCCTCGTGGGCTCGATCATCGAGTTGCGTTGCCGGGTCATCCACACCGGCCGCACCAGCATGCACATCGGCATCGATATCGTCGCCGGCGATCCGCGCGAGCGGGCGTTGAAGCGCAAGGCGTACTGCGTGGCGGTGTTCGTGGCCATGGGCGAGGACGGCCGGCCCGTCGCAGTGCCGCGCTGGGAGCCGACCACCGAGCACGAGCGCGCGCTGGAGCGCTACGCCCTCCGCATGATCGAGCATCGCAAGCAGATGGAAGAGGAAGCCCAGCTGGTGAACGACGCGGCGGCGCTGTGAGCCGACGCACCGTCGGCATCCTGGTCTTCGACGACGCCGAGGTGCTCGACGTGTGCGGGCCGTACGAGGTGTTCTCGGTGGCTGGGCGCCGACAGGGCCTCGAGCCGTTCGACGTGCGGCTCCTCGCGAAGGAGCCGGGCCCGGTCATGGCCCGCAACGGCTTCGTGATGACGCCGCATGGCACGCTGCGCGAGGCCCCGGCGCTCGACATCCTGCTCGTGCCAGGCGGCCTCGGCACCAGACGCGCGCAGCACGACGCCGAGCTGATCGACCTCATCCGCGACCGCGCGGCGGTGGCCGAGCTGGTGCTCTCGGTCTGCACCGGCGCCCTCCTCCTCGGCCGCGCCGGGCTGCTCGAGGGCCTCGACGCGACCACGCACCATTCGGCGCTCGAGGAACTGCGCGAGGCGGCGCCCGGTGCGCACGTCAGGCCCGCGGCGCGCTACACGGACAATGGCCGCGTGCTCACCTCGGCGGGGATCGCCGCGGGCATCGACCTCGCGCTCCACGTGGTGGAGCGCCTCCACGGCCGGGACGTGGCCGAGGAGGCGTCGCACTACATGGAATTCCCGCGGACGGCCGGCGCCTAGAACTGGTACGAGGCGCCCATGCCGAGGGAGAAGTTGTAGGACTGCAGGCCATCGATGTCGCCGTAGTCGTCCTCGCTCGAGTAGTCGTAGCGCGCCTCGGGACGGATGAGCAGCTTGGGCATCAGGCGCCAGTTGTACGTCGCCGTGATACTGCCGAACTGGCGCGAGGCCACGGGCCCGAAGCCGTAGACGTTCGAGGTGCGCACGCCGTCCTTGTCGTCCACGTAATCGGCGCGGAGCGCGATCTGCGAGCGGGCCCCGAGATCGTACATGAGCCAGCCGCCCAGCCCCCACCACGTCGCGCTGCCGCCATCGGCCGCGCTGTTCTCCTCACTACCGTAGTCGAACTGTGCCGCCAACGTGGTCTTCGAGAGGCCCTTGAAGGTGGCGAGCACATCGACACCCTGCCGCGTGTCCTCGTCATTGTCGGTCTTCTCCGGCCCCCAGTAGCCCAGCACGCCGAGCGTGAACGCCGGGCCCGGCGTCCAGCCCAGGCGCGCCATGAGTGACTT
>JBJMOZ010000305.1:0-11617 GCA_045803465.1 Gemmatimonadales bacterium
GCGGACGCGAGGGCGTGCGCTACATCGAGGTCAACGCGCGCGGCGGTCTGGTGCGCGAGCAGGCCACGGTGGCGTCGCTCTCGCCCATCGCGGGCAAGCCGCTCCACACCACCATCGACGTGGACCTGCAGCGCTTCATCGACAGCATCTGGCCGGCGGGCGTGCGTGGCGCGATGATCGCCGTGACGCCGAAGGGCGAGATCCGCGCCCTCTACTCCGCGCCCTCCTACGATCCCAATGTCTTCGTGGGCGGCATCGGCGCGGCGGACTATCGCGCGCTGCTTCGCGACTCCGCCAACCCGCTGCTCAATCGAGCGCTCAACGGTCGCTACCCGCCGGCCTCGCCGTTCAAGCTGGCCACGGCGGCGATGGGCCTGAAGCGGAAGGAGATCACCCTCGACACCCACATGCCCGTGCCGTGCCGGGGCGGGCTGCGGCTGGGCAATCGCGTCTTCAAGTGCTGGGACAAGAAGGGTCACGGCTCGCTCGACCTGATCGGCGCCGTGGCGAAGAGCTGCGACGTCTACTTCTACCAGCTCGGACAACGCCTCGGCCTCGAAGCGATCATCGAGGACGGCAACCTCATGGGCTTCCACGACAAGAGCGGCATCGACCTGCCGTCGGAACAGTCGCCGGTATTCCCGAAGGACCGCGCGTACTTCGACAAGAAGTACGGCGCCCGCAACTGGAGCCCGCCCGCCACCGTCTTCAACTTCTCCATCGGCCAGGGGGAGAACACCCAGACGCTGGTGAACATGGTCAAGTTCTACGCGGCGCTCTCGGGAGACGGGAAGATCCACACGCCGTACGTCGTGGCCCCGCGCAGTGCCGAAGCCACGCACGATCTCGGCCTGACGGCCGAGCAGCTTGCCGGCCTGCGGCAGGCGCTCGTGGCCGTGGTCGAGCGTGGCACGGCCGCACGGAGCCGGCGGGCCGACCTCACCGTCGCAGGGAAGACGGGCACCGCGCAGAATTCGCACGGCGAGGACCACGGCTGGTTCATCGGGTTCGCACCGGTCGACAAGCCCCAGATCGTGATCGGTGCCATCATGGAGCACGCCGAGCACGGCACGACCGTGGCGCCGTACGTGGTGCAGGCGCTCTCGCGCTATGTCCTCGGTCCGAGCGAGCCACCGCCGAAGCTGCAGCTCCAGATCCCGGTGGACAGCGCCCCACGCGACGTGCCCGCGCCGGACTCGACTGCCCCGAACCAACCGCCGGCGCTTCCGGCAGTCATCGGCCTGGGGCGCACCCCGGTGCACGCGAGTCCCCAGCCATGAAGACCTTCAGCGCACTTGATCGTCAGCTTGCCGTCGCGAGCCTGGCGCTGGTCTTCTTCGGGCTGCTCACGCTCTACTCGGCGGGGCAGACCGACGTGCCGACGCGCGCGGTGGGCGTGTGGTGGCGTCAGTTCGTCTGGTTCGGCGCCGGCATCGTGGTGGCGTGGATGACGTACATGATCTCGCCGCGAATCCTCGAGTGGGCTGCGCCGGCCATATACGCCGTCGGGGTGGTGCTGCTCGTGATCGTGCTCGCCGTGGGCACGGGCGCCGGGACGGCCGAGAGCAGCCACAGCTGGCTCGCCATCGGCAAGGTGCGCATCGGCCAGCCTGCCGAATTTGCGAAGGTCGGCACGGTGCTCATGCTCGCCCGCTATCTGTCGGGACTCAGGGAGGCGCCGCACTCGCTGCGGGACCTGCTGGTCCCAGGCCTGATCGTGGGCGTGCCCTTCCTGCTGGTGCTCAAGCAGCCGGATCTGGGCAGCGCGCTGGTGTTCGTCGGCATCGCCTTCGCGATGCTCTTCTGGGCCGGAGCCCGGCCGCTGCTGCTCTTCATGATCGCCACCCCGGGAATCAGCCTCCTGCTCGCCTTCAGCACCACGGCGTGGAGCTTCTGGATGATCGGCCTCTTCGCGCTGTTCGTCATCGCGCGGCCGTTCATCCTCGACTCGGTGGGTGTGTACCTCGCCAATGTGGTGATGGGCGCCATCGCGATGCCGGTATGGAAGAAGCTCGCGCCCTATCAGCAGAACCGGCTCCTGACCTTCCTGAACCCCGAGATCGACCCCCAGAAGGCCGGTTATCACGCCATTCAGTCGAAGGTGGCGATCGGGTCGGGCGGCTGGTTCGGCACCGGCTATACCGACGGGCCGCAGAAGCGGCTCGCCTTCCTGCCGGAGCAGCATACCGACTTCGTCTTCTCGGTGGTGGGGGAGGAGCTGGGGTTCGTCGGGGTGATGATCGCGCTGGCGCTCTTCGCGATGCTGTTCTATCAATTGGCGCGCATCGCGCGACGCGCCTCCGATCCGTTCTCGAGTCTCGCGGTCTTCGGCATTCTCGGCATGCTGTTCACGCACGTGTTCGAGAACATCGGCATGACGGTCAACGTGATGCCGATCACGGGAATTCCGCTTCCGTTCTTCTCGTACGGCGGATCGTTCTTCCTCATCTGCAGTCTCTGTCTGGGAATCGCGTTCCGGGTCTCGTCGGAGGGGCGGCGCACTGGCTATCTCGAGTTCTGACAAGGACTTGACACCCAGGTCTGGCGCGGGCGCTACCGCGGTGCAAGATTTGATTCCCCAATGGCCGGAACGTTCATGACTCTCGCTCGCCTTCGCCCATGGCAGTAATGGCCTGGTTCAAGAAGGAACGAAAGACGCGCACTTCGAATCGCGAACGCCTGGAAATCCCGGCGGACGCGTGGGAGAAGTGCGACGGCTGCGGTCACCTCGACCTGCGAGAGAAGTTCGAGAAGGCGCTCAGCGTCTGCCCCGAGTGCGGACGCCACAAGCGCATCTCGGCCGAGGAGTACATCGAACTGCTCACCGACGAGGGTTCGTGGCGTGAGCTGTTCACCGAGCTCCGCTCCACCGACCCGCTCAAGTTCGAGCACTATGCCGAGCGCCTCGTGGCGGCCCACCGGAAGGCGGGCGACTCCGACGCGATCTACGCCGGCCATGGCCGGATGGACGGCGTGCCGGTAAACCTGGGCGTCATGAATTTCTCGTTCATGGGCGGCTCGATGGGCTCGGTGGTGGGTGAAAAGATCGCCCGGCTCGCGCGTCGGGCGCTCGACAAGAGCCATCCGCTCGTCATCGTGTCGACCTCGGGTGGCGCCCGCATGCAGGAAGGCGTGCTCTCCCTCATGCAGATGGCCAAGACGTCGGCCGCCATCGGCCAGCTGCGCCAGGCGGCGGTACCCTACATCAGCATCCTCACCGATCCCACGACCGGCGGCGTGTCGGCGTCGTTCGCCATGCAGGGCGACGTGATCCTCGCCGAGCCGGGCGCCGTGATCGGCTTCGCCGGACAGCGCGTCATCAAGCAGACCATCGGTCAGGACCTGCCGGAAGGCTTCCAGACGGCCGAGTTCCTGCTCGAGCACGGGCAGGTCGACGAGGTGGTGCCGCGCACCTCCCTGAAGGAAACCTGCGCGCGCCTGCTGCGGCACATGTCCGGGCAGCGACCGCATCCGACGAGCGCCGTCAGCTGAGCCGCGTTCGGGAATCTCGCGCGGTGTTCGATCCGCGCCCCGCTCGTCACGGGCGGGGCGTTTGCGTTCAGGGGCCTTGAGTTCCCCGGGGACACGCATGGTCACGGCGTACGACGACGCGCTCGCCTTCCTCTTCCCGCGCGTCACCACGATCAAGTTCGGTCTCGACACCACCCGCGCCCTGCTCGCCGCGGTGGGCGATCCCCACACGCTCATGCCCGTCGTGCACGTGGGCGGCACCAACGGCAAGGGCAGCGTGGCCACCGTCGTGGCGGCGACGCTCGCCGAGGCGGGATGGCGGGTGGGCCTCTACACGTCGCCGCATCTCGTGTCGTTCCGGGAGCGCGTCCGGGTGAACGGCGTGCCCATCTCGGAGGAGGCCGTAGCCATGTGGACGGCGCGCCTGCGGCCCCTCGTCGAGGAGCTTGGCGGCACCTTCTTCGAGGCTACCACCGCGATCGCGTTCGCCGACTTCGCGGCACGCAGCGTCGAAATCGCCGTGGTGGAGGTCGGTCTGGGCGGACGGCTCGACAGCACCAACGTGGTCCAGCCGCTGGTGAGCACGGTCACCAAGATCGAACTCGACCACATGAAGTACCTGGGCGATACCCTCGAGGCCATCGCCGGAGAGAAGGCCGGCATCGCCAAGCCGGGCGCGCCGTTCGTGATCGGCGAGACGCGCCCCGGGATCATCGACGTGTTGCTGGCGCGCGGCCAGGAGTTCGTGCGAGCCATCGACCCCGCAGCCATGCTGCAGGCACACGTGCTTCCGGCCGCGGAGGTCTGGACCGGCGAGATCGGCCTCGCCGGCCCGCACCAGCGGCGCAACGCGGCCATCGCGGCAACCACCGTGCGCCTGCTGCCCTCGCCCTGGCGGCCGGACGACGCGGCGATCGCCCGAGGTGTGGCACGCGCCTTCATTCCCGGACGGTTGGACCGGCGCGGCAAGTGGCTCTTCGACGTGGCGCACAACCCCGACGGGATGCGCTCACTCGTCGCGGCGCTGGCCGCAGCGCCCCCACCCGGTCCGGTGCATGCGCTGGTCTCCATCCTGGGCGACAAGGACTGGCCCGAGATGCTCGTCGCCCTCGACTGTGCGGTGTCGAAGGGATTCCTCACCCTGGCGCCGACGGCGGCCGGACGGGGCTGGAGCCTCGAATGGCTCGAACGGTGGCTCCGGGATCCCGCCAGGCCCCCAGCGCGTGCCCACTGGACGCTGGTGCCCGATTTCGACGAGGCCGTGCGGCAGGCCCCGGAGGGCGCCGGGACGGTGCTGGTGACGGGCTCCTTCCACACCGTGGGCGACGTGATGACCACATTGGGGATGGAACCATGAGAGGCCGCCCCCTTATTTTGGCCCCATGAATCTCCAGCCCCTGCCGGGCTTCCGTGACTTCTTCCCAGCCGATCTCGCCCTCCGGTCGCACATCTTCGCGACGTGGCGGCGCGTGGCCACGCGCTACGGCTTCGAGGAGTACGACGGTCCGCCCCTCGAGCCGCTCGAGCTCTACACGGCCAAGAGCGGCGACGAGATCGTCGGCCAGCTCTACAACTTCATCGACAAGGGCGAGCGGCAGGTGTCGTTGCGTCCCGAGATGACGCCTACACTGGCGCGCATGGTGGCGGCGCGCGCGAATGGGCTCCGGAAGCCGATTCGCTGGTTCGCCATCCCGCAGCTGTTCCGCTATGAGCGGCAGCAGCGCGGCCGGCTGCGCGAGCACTTCCAGTTCAACTGCGACCTGATCGGCGAGGCCGGCCCGCTCGGCGACGCCGAGCTCATCGCGCTCGCGCTCGACGTGCTGCGGGCCTTCGGCTTCACGTCGGACGACGTGCGGGTGCGGCTCTCCGACCGGCGCGTGCTCGCGGCATTGCTCACCGGCGGCGGCATCCCGGCATCGGCGCTGCCCATGGCCTACGCGGCCGTGGACAAGATTGAGCGGACCAGTCGCGCCGACCTCTCGTTCCAGCTCAATGCCGCCGGCTTCACCGGGGCGCAGATCGAGCACGTCTTCGCGGTGGCCACGCTGCGCGGACGTGCGGACGTGATGGCTGCCCTCGCCGCGCTCCCGGGCGGAGACGCCGCCGGTGCGTCGCTCGCCGGCGTGCTCGACGCGCTCGATGCCATGGGCCTCGGTGCCTACGCCGAGCTCGATCTCACCATCGTGCGTGGCCTGGCCTACTATACGGGCACCGTGTTCGAGCTGTTCGATGCCAGGCGCTCGCTGCGCGCCATCTGCGGCGGGGGGCGCTACGACAGCCTGTTGCAGTCGCTGGGCGGCGTGGACCTGCCCGCCGCTGGCTTCGGCATGGGTGACGTGGTGCTGGCGGAACTCCTGAAGGACCGAGGGCTCGTGCCGGTGCCCGCGTACTCGCTCGATGCCTGGATCGCGGCCGTCACGCCGGAGGACCAGGTGCACGTGCTGGCCCTCGCGCACGAGTTGCGCGACGCCGGGTTCCGCACCGGCTACTCCTTTAATGCGTCGGGTCTCGGGAAGCAGCTCAAGGACGCCGACGCGCGCGGAGCACGTACGGCGATCATCATCGGGCCCGACGACCGGGCTCGCGGCGAGGTCCAGCTCAAGGACCTTGCCGCCAAGACCCAGCAGTCCGTGCCGCGCGACGCCGTCGTGGGCGCGCTGGCATCCACCGCATACCCGGTTCCGACGCATGGCTGACAACAAGGCCCTCACGACCCGCGCCGCCGACTTCAGCGCCTGGTACAACGAGCTCATCGCGCGCGCCGAGCTGGCCGACTACAGCCCGGTGCGCGGCTGCATGGTCATTCGTCCGAACGGATACGCCATCTGGGAGCAGATGCAGCGCGCGCTCGACCAGATGTTCAAGGACACCGGCCACCAGAACGCCTACTTCCCGCTGTTCATCCCGCAGAGCTTCCTGTCGAAGGAAGCCGAGCACGTGGAGGGCTTCGCGCCCGAGACGGCCGTGGTGACGCATGGCGGGGGCAAGCTGCTGGAGGAGCCGCTGGTCGTACGGCCCACCTCCGAGACCATCATCTACGCGATGTACGCGAAGTGGATCCAGAGCTACCGCGACCTGCCGCTGCTGATCAACCAGTGGGCGAACGTGGTGCGCTGGGAAATGCGCACGCGGCTGTTCCTCCGCACCACCGAGTTCCTCTGGCAGGAGGGCCACACGGCGCACGCCACCGAGGCGGAGGCCGAGGCGGAGACGCTGATGATTCTCGGGCTGTACCGGAAGTTCATGGAGGAGTGGATGGGCATGCCCGTCCTCACCGGCCGGAAGACCGACAGCGAGCGCTTCGCCGGTGCGCTGCGCACCTACAGCTGCGAAGCGCTCATGCAGGACAACAAGGCGCTGCAGGCAGGCACCAGCCACAACCTGGGCCAGAACTTCGCCCGCGCCTTCGACGTGCAGTACCAGTCGGCCGAGGGTGCGATGGAGTACGTCTGGAATACGTCATGGGGCGTCTCCACGCGCCTCGTGGGCGGGCTCATCATGACGCACGGCGACGACACGGGCCTGATCTGCCCGCCGCGGCTGGCGCAGTACCAGGCGGTCATCGTGCCGATCTACAAGACCGACGAGGAGCGCGCCAAGGTGCTCGAAGCGGCCGACCGGGTGAAGGCGGACCTGCAGAAGGCGGGCTATCGCCTGCACATCGATGCGCGCGACGGCCTCAAGCCCGGCGCGAAGTACTACGAGTGGGAAGCGCGCGGTGTGCCGCTCCGGCTCGAGATCGGTCCGCGGGACGTGGGCAACGGCGTCGCGACGCTCGCCCGGCGCACGGGCGGGCCCAAGGAGCCACTGCCGTTCGACGGGCTCGTGAGCCGCTTCGGCGAGGAAATCGACAAGATGCAGCACGGTCTCTTCGAGGCGGCCCGGGCCCGTCGCGAGGCGAACAGCCTGCGTGCGCCGAAGGACAAGCAGGAATTCATCGACTTCCTCCAGGGCAACGGCGGATTCGTCTACGCCGGCTGGTGCGGCGATCCGGCGGTCGAGGAGGAGATCAAGCAGCAGACCAAGGCCACCATCCGCGTGCTGCCGGACGCGGAATTCCGGACGCCCGACGCGCCGACGACGTGCATCTGGACCGGCCGGCCAGCCACCGTCGAGGCCGTGTGGGCGAAAGCGTACTGACCGCGGCAGGGCACGACGCTGGAAGGGCAGGGCGGCTGCCGCCCGAGCCCGTCGCGCTTCTGGTGGACGGAGGGCTCGAGCGGCGCGCGGGCGTGCTGCTCGACGCGGGCGTACCGTTGTCCGAGATCGCCGCGCGGTATGGCACGCCAACGTACGTCTACAACGCGGACGTGATCCGGCGCCAGTACCGCGCACTCGACGCGGCCCTGGCAGGCACGCCGCACCAGATCTGCTTCGCGGTGAAGGCGAACGGCAACCTTGGCGTGTTGCGGGTGCTTCGTGACCTCGGGGCGGGCGCGGACATCGTATCGGCGGGCGAACTGGCACGAGCCCTGGCCGCGGGGTTCGATCCGGCGAAGCTCGTGTTCAGCGGCGTGGGAAAGCGGCCCGACGAGCTCCGCGCCGCGGCGCGCGCCCGCATCGGGCACGTCAACGTGGAATCGCTCGACGAGGTGGCATCGCTCGCCGAGGCGGCCGACGCCGAGGGCGTGTCGGTGGACGTCGGCATCCGCGTGAATCCCGACGTGAGTGCCTCCACGCATCCGTACATCAGCACCGGCAAGGGCGGCATCAAGTTCGGCGTGCCCGTCGACCAGGTGGTGGAGTCGGCACGCCGCATCGCGGCGCATCCGCGGCTCCGGCTGACGACGCTCGCGATGCACATCGGCAGCCAGCTCACCGATGTCGCGCCGTACGTGCAGGGCGCGGGGCGGCTCGCGGAGCTGGTGGCGGCTGTGCGCATGACCGGCATCGACACGCTCGAGGTGCTCGACGTGGGCGGCGGCCTCGGGATCCGCTACCGGGACGAGGAGCCACTCGACCCGCGGCAGTGGGCACAGGCCGTCACGCCGGTGGTGCGCGCAACGGGTCTCGCGCTGCATCTCGAACCGGGCCGGTTTCTCGTGGGCGCGGCCGGCGTGCTGCTGACGCGAGTGCTGTATCGGAAGCATTCCGGCGGCAAGGAGTTCGTCATCGTGGACGCCGGCATGAACGACCTCGAGCGGCCCAGCCGCTACCAGGCGTACCATGCCATCGTTCCGGTGGCCGCCCGCGAGGGCCCGGCCCTCACGGCCGACGTCGTGGGTCCGGTCTGCGAGACCGGTGACTTCTTCGCCATCGACCGCGAGCTGGCACCGGTGGAGGCGGGCGACCTCGTGGCCCTCCTCGGCGCGGGGGCCTACGGGTTCGCGATGGCGTCGAACTACAACACGCGCCCGCTGCCGGCCGAAGTGATCGTGGAGCACGGCACGGCGTGGCTCGCCCGGCCACGACAGGCGGTCGAGGACCTGTTCCGCGACGAACGCGTATCGAGCGAGGCATCGTGAGCGCGCAGCACACCGGCATCCTGATCATCGACTACGGGTCGCAGTACACCCAGCTCATCGCGCGGCGCGTGCGCGAGGCGCACGTGTACTGCGAGATCCATCCGCCGACGCGCACACTCGAGTGGATCCGCGAGTGGAGGCCGAAGGGCATCATCCTCTCGGGTGGTCCCAACTCGGTGTATGGCGAGGCGGTGCCCTCCGCCGACCCGCGGCTCCTCGACGCCGGCATTCCGGTGCTCGGCATCTGCTACGGCATGCAGCTCCTCGCGCACCTGGGCGGCGGGCGCGTGGTGCGAGCCGACCGGCGCGAGTACGGCCGCGCGCTCGTCTCGCTGGGCGACGGGAAGCTCTTCCGCGGCTTCGATGCCGGCGAGGAGACGCCGGTCTGGATGAGTCACGGCGACCATGTCGACGAACCGCCGCCGGGCTACCGCACGGTCGCCTGGAGCCTCAACCGCTCCATCGCCGCCATCGAGCACTGCGAGAAGGCGCTCTTCGGCGTCCAGTTTCACGTCGAGGTCGCGCACACCCCGCGCGGCGGCGAGATCCTCAACAACTTTCTCTTCGACGTCTGCGGCTGCACGCCGGACTGGACGCCCGGACACTTCATCGAGACCGAGATCGCGCGCATCCGCGAGCTCGTGGGCCCGGACGAGCGGGTCATCTGCGGCCTCTCGGGTGGCGTCGACAGCTCGGTGGCCGCCGCCCTCGTGCACCGCGCCGTGGGCGACCGGCTCACCTGCATCTTCGTCGATCACGGCCTGCTGCGCCTCCACGAGCGCGACCAGGTGGAAGCGACGTTCAAGCGCCATCTCGGCATCGACCTGCGCGTGGTGGATGCGTCGGATCTCTTCCTCGGCGAGCTCGCCGGGGAAGCCGACCCCGAGAAGAAGCGCAAGACGATCGGTCGGCTGTTCATCGACGTCTTCGAGGATGCGGCGAAGCACGTCGGGGGCAACGTGAAGTTCCTGGTGCAGGGCACGCTGTACCCCGACGTCATCGAGTCGGTGTCCCCCATGGGCGGACCGTCGGTGATGATCAAGAGCCATCACAACGTGGGCGGGCTCCCCGAGCGGCTGCCGTTCAAGCTGCTGGAGCCGCTGCGTGAGCTGTTCAAGGATGAGGTGCGGGCCGTGGGTCGCGAGCTCGGGCTGCCGGAGGAGATGGTGGGACGCCACCCGTTCCCGGGTCCGGGCCTCGCCATTCGCATCCTCGGGCCGGTGAATCGCGGCGACCTCGATGTGCTGCGGAAGGCCGATACGATCTACATCGAGGAGATCCGCTCCGCAGGCCTGTACGACGACATATGGCAGGCGTTTGCGGTGCTGCTGCCGATCCGCTCAGTGGGCGTGCAGGGCGATGAGCGCAGCTACGATCAGGTCATCGCGCTGCGCGCCGTGACGAGCCGCGACGGCATGACGGCCGACTGGTTCGCCTTCCCGCCCGAGGTGCTGGCGCGCATCTCCAGCCGCATCGCCAACGAGGTGGCGGGCGTGAACCGGGTCGTCTACGACGTCAGCTCGAAGCCGCCGGCCACCATCGAGTGGGAGTAGAAGGGGGTCACGGCACCACGCCCTGGAACGGCTGCAGTTGCTGCTCGACGGTCGCCTTGTCGCCCACCACGACGATCGTCATGCGGTTCGGGTCGATGTAGCGCTGCGCCAGTGACTGCACTTCGTCCGGCGTCACCTTCATCACGTTGTCGACGTACGACGTCAGGTAGCTCGCGCCCAGTCCGTGCAGGTTCGCGAACTGCAACTGGCTGGCGATGCCGGCGCGCGAACTGTTCTGGATGGTGAAGATCCCCGCCAGATAGTTCTGGATGCCCTTGAGCTCGGCGCTCGACGGAGCCTCCTTTTGCAGTCGCTCGATCTCGCGGAGGATCTCCGTGATCGACTCGCCGGTGTGCTCGGTCGTCACGTCCGCGACCTCGTTCCAGTACGCGTCCTTGACGTGCGGCGACACGTAGCTGTAGGGCGAGTAGGTGTAGCCCTTCTGCTCGCGGATGTTGCTCGTGATGCGCGAGCCGAAGCTCCCGCCCAGCAGGGCGTCCGTGACGCGCAGCCCGATCCAGTCCTTGCTGGTGGGATCGGCCACCGGCAGCCCCATGTAGATGGTGGACTGCGGCGCCTTCGGCCGGTCCAGCAGCGAGATCGTGCGCTTCGTGCTCGGCGTCGGTGGCAACTGCAGCGGCGCCGGCCCGCGCTTCCAGCCCTGGAACGCATCGCGGATGGCCTGCTCGACGGCTTTCTGGTCGAACACGCCAGTGACGTAGAGGTGGGACCGCGCCGCTCCCGCGTTCGCGGCCCAGAAGCCGCGCACCTGCTCGATGGTGTAACCCTGCAGCTGCGCCTCGGTGGGGAAGACCCGGCCGTAGGGATGATCGCCGTAGAGCGCCTTCGCGAACGCCTCCTGCGCCACGGGCTGCGGCTGGCTCTTCTGGATGGCCACTTCTCGCAGCTTGTCCGTCTTGATGCGACCCAGTTCGCTGGCCGGCATCGCCGGCCGCTGCGCCACCTCGGCGACCAGCCGGATCGCGTCCGGCGCACGTTCGCCGAGCACCTCGGTGTACAGGGACGTGACGTCGAGGCCGACGACGTCTTCGAATTCGCCGCCCATCGAAGCGAACGCCTCGGCGAGCTGCGCGGCGGACTTCGTCGTGGTTCCCTGGCTGAGCATGG
>JBJMOZ010000012.1:0-3400 GCA_045803465.1 Gemmatimonadales bacterium
CTCGTAGAGGCGGACCTGCGGGAACAGGTGAAGGTGGTGCGGGCCGGAGCATTTCCGGAGGTGCTGGCCGCCGCCCGCGAGCTGGCGAGCCCGGGAGATGCCGTGCTCCTGTCGCCCGCATGCTCGAGCTATGACATGTTCGACAACTACGAGCAGCGTGGCGCGCAGTTCCGCCGGCTCGTGGAGGCATTCTGATGGCGGCACCCGCCGTGAAGCACCCTGGCGAGCTGCGTTGGGAGACGCGCCTGCTGGCCGTCCTGATCCTCACGTTGCTCGTGTTCGGCATCGCCATGGTGTACGGTGCCGCCAGCTACCAGACCAAGGGCGGCGGGCTGTCGATCGCGCTGAGCCAGTTCAGCGGGGCGGTGCTCGGTGGCATGGCGCTGCTGGCCGTGGCGCGCATCGACTATCACCTCTGGCAGAAGTTCGCCTGGCCGATCCTGCTGTTCACGATCTTCATGCTGCTCATCCCGGTGCTGCCGTTCACGCGGTCCATCTCCCCGGTCGTCAACGGAGCGCGGCGGTGGGTCAACCTCGGTCCGATCCGGCTGCAGCCGTCGGAGCTGGCGCGCCTCGCCGTGGTGATCTGGTGTGCCATGCTCGCGGCCAAGAAGGGCGAGGCCGTGCGCGGCTTCAAGAAGGGCGTGCTGCCGTTCCTCGTGGTGCTCGGCATCGTGTCGGGACTCATCATCAAGCAGCCCAACATGTCCATGGCCACGCTGGTGGCGCTGTGCGGCGCGATGGTTCTCTTCACGGCCGGGGCCAAGGTGGGGCACTTCCTGCTGCTCGGCCTGCTGGCGGGCCTGCTGGCCGTGCAGATGATCCTCATGGCGCCCTATCGATTGGAACGGCTGCGCACCTTCATCGATCCGGAGAAGGCCGGCGCCGAGGCGCGGTTCCAGATCGACCAGTCGATCATCGGGGTCGGGTCGGGTCGCGTCTTCGGCGTGGGCTTCGGGCAGGGTCAGCAGAAATTCCACCTGCCGTACGCCTACTCCGACTTCCTGTTCAGCACCATCGCCGAGGAGTGGGGCTTCACCGGAGTCGTACTGGTGGTCGTGCTCTTCGCACTCTTCGTGTGGGTGGGTTTCCGCATCGCGCGCACGGCGCCCGACCCGTTCGGGCAGTACCTGGCCGCAGGGCTCACGGCGGCGGTGGGACTCACGGCGTTCCTGCACATCGCCGTCTCGCTGGGCATGATGCCGACGACGGGCCTCACGCTGCCGTTCATGTCGTTCGGCCGCTCGAGCCTCGTCATCTCGCTGGTGGGCGCCGGCATGCTGATCAACATCGGGCGCATGCGCGGCCGACCATCGCGACCTCGCAAGGTGGCGCAGGAGTGACGCGGCGGGTCCTCATCGCCGGGGGCGGCACGGGCGGGCACCTGATGCCGGCCCTCTCGATCGCCACCGCGCTCGCCGAGTCGAGCGACATCGAGCCCGTGCTGGTGGGGGCTACGCGCGGCGTCGAGGCTCGCCTGCTGCCGACGCGGCCGTTCCGCTACCAGCTGCTCCCTGCCGAACCGATCTATCGCCGCACGTGGTGGAAGAACGTGCGGTGGCCCTTCGTCGCCGCCTCGCTGCTGAGGCAGGTCCGTGCGCTCTTCGCGAAGGAGCAGCCGGTGGCCGTGCTGGGCACGGGTGGCTACGCCAGCGCGCCGGTGGTGTGGTGGGCGTCCCGACTGGGCATCCCGACCGCGATCCAGGAACAGAACGCCTACCCGGGCCTGGCCAATCGATGGCTGGTGCGGGTGGTGGACGAGGTGTATCTGGGCGTGCCCGAGGCGGCGGCGTTCCTGAAGCCCGGTGCACGGACGCGACTGCGGGAGACCGGCAACCCCATCGTCCCGCCCACACCTGAGCGTGCCGCCGCCGCCCGGGCGCGGTTCGGCGTACAGGACGGTCGGAAGGTGGTGCTCGTGACAGGTGGCAGCCAAGGCGCCCTGGCGCTCAATCAGGCCGTCGAGGCCTGGCTGGCGGCCGGCTGGCCCGACGACACCGACCTGCTCTGGGTCACGGGACCCGCGACCCATGAGCGCTTCGCCGGACACCACCGGCCGCCCCATGTGCACGTGATCCCATTTCTCGACCCCATGGCCGACGGCTACGCGGTGGCCCACGTGGTCGTTTCCCGGGCCGGAATGATCACCGTGGCCGAGCTCTGCGCCTGGGGCCTGCCCAGCGTGCTGATCCCGCTCCCGACGGCCGCGGCCGACCACCAGACCAGCAACGCCAGGACGATGGCCGCAGCCGGCGCGGCGGTGCTGCTGCCCCAGTCGGAGCTGGATCTGGTGCGCCTGCAGGCGGAGGTGGGACGCCTTCTCACGGACCTCCCGGCTCGCGAGGAAATGGCCGGCCGGGCGCGCCAGCGGGGGCGTCCGCTGGCCGCCCGGGAGATCGCCGGCCACCTCGCCGCGCTGACCCGCCAGGGTGCGCTTTCGCCCGTTGTATAAGCGCGTTTAGATTCGCGCACTTACGATGGATCTTTTTGCCTCCGCCGATCAGCGTCCGGTGCACTTCATGGGCATCGGCGGCGCCGGGATGAGCGCTCTCGCGCTCCTCGCCCGCCGCCGCGGCGTAAGTGTCACCGGATGCGACACCGATCTCTCCGGGGCGGCCGACCTGATTGCCTACGGCATCCCGGTGGCCGCGAGCCACGATCCGGCGCACGTGGCGCAGGCGCGCGCGGTGGTGGTCACGGCCGCCGTGCCCACGGATCATCCCGAACTGGTGGCGGCACGGGCGCACAGGATTCCCGTGATTCCCCGCAAGGAAGCGCTTGGCGCGCTCTGCCTGGGGCGCGAGACCGTGGCGCTCAGCGGCACGCATGGCAAGACGACCACCACCGTCATGACGACCGAGGCGCTCGCCGCCGCCGGTCTCGAGCCCACGGGACTCGCGGGCGGGCGCGTCGGCACCTGGGGCGGCAACGCACGCGTCGGGGCCGACCGGGTCTTCGTCGTCGAGGCCGACGAGTACGACCAGGCCTTCCTCGCGCTGCAACCCTCCGTCGCGGTGGTGAACAACGTCGAGGCCGACCATCTCGAGTGCTACGGCAGCGTGGCCGCGCTCGAGGATGCGTTCGTCGAGTTCGCGTCGCGAGCGCAGGTGGCCATCCTCGGCGCGGACGACCCGGGAGCCCGGCGCATCGCGGCTCGACTGACGGGCATGCGCGTGGTGACGTTCGGCGTCGCCGAGGACGCGACGGCGCGGCTCACGCACATCGAACAGCTGCCGGGCCGCACCAGTGCGCGCGTGCGCGTCGGCCACCGCGAGCACACCATCGTGCTGCAGGTGCCCGGACTCCACAACCTGCGGAACGCGACGGCGGCACTGCTCGTCGCGCACGAGCTTGGCGCCGATCAGGGCGCGGCGCTCGATGCGCTTGCGCGCTTCACGGG
>JBJMOZ010000025.1:0-3116 GCA_045803465.1 Gemmatimonadales bacterium
AACGTCTCCATCAGCAGGATGCCGCCCGGCGCGACATGGTCGAGCACGCGCGGCAGCCTCGAACGGTCAAGATAATTGAACACCAGAATCGCATCAAAGACGCCCCACGCGGGCCAGGCACCCTCCAGATCCACCTGTTGCCACTCCACCTTCAGCCGCGCTTCCTCGGCCGTGCGCCGCGCGAGCGCGAGGCGTTCGGCGTCGCGATCGGCCGCCGTCACCACCGCGCCCAGGCGCGCAGCGGCGAGCGTGTGGCGCCCGGTGCCACAGGCCACGTCGAGCACGCGCATGCCCGGGGCGATGCGGTGAGCGTGCCACTCGAACCAGCTGGACGCGCGCGGGATCACGGTGGTGGAAGCGTCGGTCACGGGGAATCCTCTCCGCGGGTGGCGCCGCTCGCCGAACTGGCGGCGACGCCGGCGGACCTGATCGTCATCGGGGGTGGCATCACGGGAACCGGCATCGCACGGGACGCCGCCCTGCGCGGCCTGCGCACCGTGCTGCTGGAGCAGCGCGACCTGGCCTGGGGCACGAGCGGCCGGTCGAGCCGGCTCGTGCACGGCGGCCTGCGCTACCTGGAGCACGGCGACTTCAAGCTGGTGTTCGAGGCGCTGCGCGAGCGCGCCATCCTGCAACAGATCGCGCCGCACCTCGTCCGGCCGCTGTCGTTCGTGTTCCCCTTGCACCAGGGCGACCGGCTGCCGTTGTGGAAGCTCGCCGCGGGCATGTGGCTCTACGACCTGCTCGCGCTGTTCCGCAATGTGAGCCGGCACCAGATGCTGGGCAAGCGCGCCCTGCTCGAGCGCGAACCGGCGCTGCGCACCGCGGGGCTGAAGGGTGCCGCGCGCTACTTCGATGCGCAATGCGACGATGCGCGGCTGGTGGTCGCCACCGCCCGCTCGGCGCGCGCCGCCGGCGCCGCGATCCGCACGTGGACGGCCGTGACCGGGTTCCTGCGCGAAGGCGGACGCGTGACCGGTGTCGTGGCGCACGACGTGGAATCCGGTACGGACGCCGAGCTGCGGGCCGCCGTCGTGGTGAACGCCACCGGTCCATGGGTGGACGCCGTGCGCCGCCTCGAGCAGGACGGGGCGGTCACGCCCTTGCTGCGGCGCACGAAGGGTGCGCACGTGGTGGTGCCACGCTCACGCATCGGGCACACGGAAGGGATCACCTTCCTGAGCCCGCTGGATGGTCGGGTGATGTTCGTGCTGCCGTGGGGCGACTGGAGCTACATCGGGACCACCGACACCGACACCGCCGAGAGCCCCGACGCCGTGGCCGTCACGCCCGAGGATGTGCGCTACCTGCTGCGCTCCGCGAACAGCCGTTTCCCCTCGGCCCGGCTGTCCGAGGACGACGTGATCGCGACCTGGGCGGGGCTGCGGCCGCTCATCGACGGCTCGGCGCGTGCGGCAGATGCGGTATCGCGCGAGCACGCCATCGTGGACGGTCCGGGTGGCGTCCTCACCGTGGCGGGCGGCAAGCTCACCACCTATCGCGCCATGGCGGCCGAGGTGGTGGATCGCATCGTCCAGCGCATCCCGCCGCGCGACGGCCGGCCCTGGCCGGTCGAATCGGCCACGGACCGGGAGCCGCTGCCCGGCGGCGAGACGCCGGAACTGGCCTCGATCCGCTCCCTCGGCTTCGACGCGGGCTTCAGCGAGCGCACGGTGGAGCACCTGCTGCGACACTACGGCACGGAGGCGGCAGGGCTCTACAACCTCGCGCGCCGCGAGCCGGCGCTCGCGCAGCCCCTGCACCCGCAGCATCCAGCCATCGCGGCCGAGGTGGTGCATGCGGCACGCCGCGAATTCGCGCAGCGGGTCGAGGACGTGCTGGTGCGGCGGGTGCACCTGTTCTACGAGACCGCGGATCGGGGCCGGGCGGCCGCACCCCGGACCGCGGAGCTGCTGGGCCGAGAATTGAGCTGGACGACGGCGGAAATCGTGCGCCGGAGCGACGAGTATATCGCCCTGACTCACACCGACTCCATGCAGCTGCCGGGATGACTCGAGGGGGATCCCGGGGATACCTTTAGAGGCTGTTTCCGGTGGAAGTCGGCCTCACCGGAAGTACCCAAGGAAGCCAGGGAGAGCAGTCGTGGATCCGAACGTGTTCGAGACGGCGAACGCCGGCTTCGCGCAGGTCATGTACGAGGAATTTCTCCGCAATCCCGCCGGCGTGGATCCGGCGTGGCGGGAGCTGTTCGAGCGGGGCGTGGCGCCGGCGAACGGGAACGGGGCGGACCGGCGGCAGCCGGCACTCGTCGCCCCGACGGCTGCGGCTCCGATGCCGGCCTCAGCCCCGGCGGCCCCCGCCGCAAGCAACGGCAGCGGCGACGGCGCAGGCCCTGCAAACGGGACCGCCATCAAGGGTCCGGCCGCCCGGCTCGTGCAGAACATGAACGAGAGCCTCGGCGTCCCGACGGCCACGACGTTCCGCGAACTGTCGGTGGCGACGCTCGAGCGGCAGCGGAAGGCGCTCAACGACGCGCTCAAGGCTGCAGGACGCAGCGAGAAGATCTCGTTCACCCACCTGATCGGCTGGGCGATCGTGCAGGCGACGAAGCAGCACCCGGTGATGAGCCACACCTTCGCTCAGCACGACGGCACGCCCTTTCGCATCACCCCTCCCTCGATCAACCTCGGCCTCGCGGTGGACGTCACCCGCAAGGATGGCAGCCGAGGGCTCGTCGTGCCGGTCATCAAGGGCGCGGAGACGATGGACTTCGCGGGCTTCCATGCCGCGTACGAGCAGGTGGTGGAGAAGGCGCGCACCAACAAGCTGATGCCCGACGACTTCGCGGGGGCGACGATGTCGCTCACCAACCCGGGCGGGCTGGGCACGGTGGCCTCGGTGCCGCGGCTCATGGCCGGACAGGGGAGCATCATCGCGGTGGGGGCGATCACGTATCCGCCCGAGTTCGCGACGGTGGCGCCGGAGAAGCTCCAGGAGCTTGGCGTCTCGAAGGTGATGACGGTGACGAGCACGTACGATCACCGGATCATCCAGGGGGCCGAGTCGGGGGCGTTCCTGGCGAGTCTGGACGGGATGCTGCAGGGGCAGGAGCGGTTCTTCGACGAGGTGTCGGCGAGCATGCGGCTCGGGGCGCC
>JBJMOZ010000031.1:0-4844 GCA_045803465.1 Gemmatimonadales bacterium
GGACTCGCCGCCCCCGCCGTCGCGAAGATCGATTCCGCCCGCGCCGCCGGCCAGGACGTGAAGGCGACGATGTATCCCTATGCCGCCTCCGGCAACAACCTCTCGGCCTGCATTCCCGGCTGGGCGCATGCCGGCGGGAAGCTGCTCGAGCGGCTGCAGGACCCGTCGCTGCGCGCGCGGCTCCGGCACGAGATGACCGACACGGCGGAGGACGCCGAGATCTTCTGCCAGCACAATCCGCCCGATGCGTACCAGGTCTCGGGGTTCACGAAGCCGGACTGGAAGCGGTTCAACGGACAGCGGCTCGACGCCATCGCCCGCGAGCTGGGCATGGACTGGGTGGACGCCACCATCGCGCTCACCGTGGGCGAGCGCAACACGCTCTCGAAGATCAACTTCTCCATGTCGGAGGAGAACGTCGCGATGATGCTGGCCCGGCCCTGGGTGGTCGTGGGCAGCGACGCCGGCGGCTACGATCCCGACACCACCACCGAGCTCGTGCACCCGCGCAGCTACGGCACCTTCCCCCGCGTGCTCGGCCGGTACGCCCGCGAGGAGCGTCGTTTCCCGCTCGAGGAGGCCGTGCGGAAGATGACCTGGAGCACGGCGCAGATCCTGGGGCTCAGGGACCGCGGCCTGCTCAAGGAGGGGATGTTCGCCGACCTGGTGGTGTTCGATCCCGCCACGGTCCTGGACCAGGCCACGTTCGAAAAGCCCCACCGCGCCTCGGTGGGCATCCGGGACGTGTTCGTGAACGGCATCGGCGTCTGGCGCGACGGCAAGCCGACCGGCGCCAAGGCCGGCCGGGCGCTCCGAGGACCCGGTTGGCGACCAAAATGAGTGCAAAACACTGCAGTTTGGCACTCGAAAGCCCGTGAGATGGGGCGTGGACCCGCTTGGCGCTCTTGCGCTTCCGGGCATTTCTTCAAAGATTGTGTATGCTATCGCTACAGTCTCATCCCAATACATGCGCTCGCCTCACCAGAACTCGGGTCCCACCCCGAGGAGGACACCACGTGAATTCAGCTCAGCCGAGCGACGTAACCGCCGATCTGGCTTCGCTGGTGCAGTATGGGTGTTATCAACGGGTGTGGCAGATGGTGCGATCCTGCCGAAAACTGGCCACGACCCCCGAGCGGGAAGAGGCCTACGAGCGGATGGAGATGGCGATCCTGGGGTTCATGGATGCGGAATGGCCGCGGCTCGTCCAGGTCGAGGTCGAGGTCGAGGGAAACAAGGTCGCCTGACGGATCGGGCACGACGTAACGGCGGACCCCCGGGTCCGCCGTTTTTGCTTCCCCGCAATTCGGCTTTTTCGGGCGTAGATTCGATCCATGACCGTGATCCAGCAGCTCCGAGCCCGGGCGCTCGCCCTCCCCGAAGCCCACGAGGTGGAGGCCTGGAGCGCACCCACCTTCCGGGTCCGCAACAAGATGTTCGCCATGTTCGCGGACGAGAAAAGCGGTCATGGCGGCGGCCGCCCGGCGGTGTGGATCAAGGCCGGCCCCGGCAATCAGGAGCTGCTGGTGGCCTCGAAGCCCGAGCGCTACTTCGTGCCGCCCTACATGGGACCCAGTGGCTGGGTCGGCGTCTGGCTCGACCGGCGCCCGAACTGGAAGGACGTCGCCGAGCTGCTGCGCGACGGGTGGACGCTGGTGGCCCCGAAGAAGCTCCGCGCGTGACGCTGCCCGCCCGCCTCGATGCCGCCCTCGCCGGCCGTTACCGCGTCACGCGCGAGCTCGGGCGGGGCGGCATGGCGGTGGTGTACCTCGCCGACGACCTGCGTCACGAGCGTCAGGTCGCCGTGAAGGTGATCCTGCCCGAGGTGGCCCAGGTGCTGGGCGCCGAGCGGTTCTCGCGCGAGATCACCATCGCGGCGCGCCTCAATCATCCCCACATCCTGCCGCTCTACGACTCGGGCGGCGCCGACGGCCTGCTGTTCTACGTCATGCCGTGGGTGAAGGGCGAGTCGCTGCGCGAGAAGCTCCGGCGCGAGGGCCAGCTGCAGGTCGAGGAGGCAGTGCGCATCGTGTGTCACGCGGCCGGGGCGCTCGACCACGCGCACGCGCAAGGCCTCGTGCATCGCGACATCAAGCCCGAGAACATCCTCCTGCACGAGGGCGAGGCGATGGTGGCCGACTTCGGCATCGCCCTCGCTCCCGCCGAGTGGAAGAGCGATCGCGTCACCTCGTCGGGCCTCGCGTTGGGAACGCCGAGCTACATGAGTCCCGAGCAGGCCGCCGGCGAGCCGCGGCTCGACGCGCGCAGCGACGTCTACAGCCTCGCGTGCGTGCTCTACGAGCTGCTGGCGGGCGAGCCGCCGTACACCGGCCCCACCGTGCAATCGATCATCGTGAAGCGGTTCACCGATCCGGTGCCCGCCATCCGCCGCCTGCGCGCCGCCGTGCCGGTGGCCGTGGAACAGGCGCTGCTGCGCGCCCTCTCGCCCGTGCCGGCCGATCGGTTCGCCTCATGCGGCGAGTTTGCCGACGCCTTGGTAGCGCCGGCGGCCCCTGCCCATCGCGAAGCGTCGGTGGCCGTGCTGCCGTTCCAGAGCATGAGCACCGACGCATGGGGAGAACTGTTCGCCGAGGGCATCACCGAAGACGTGATCGCGCAGCTCTCGAAGATCCGTGCGCTCAAGGTCATCTCGCGCACCTCGGCGATGCAGTTCCGCGACGGTGCGCACGACCGGCGCCAGGTCGCGGCACGCCTGGGAGTGACGACGCTGCTCGAGGGCAGCGTGCGCCAGGCGGGCGAGCGCGTGCGCATCGTGGCGCAGCTCGTCGACGCCGAGACCGAGCGCCAGCTGTGGGCCGAGACGTATGACCGGCAGTGCACCGACATCTTCCAGATCCAGACGGACGTGGCGCTGCAGATCGCGGGCGCGCTCCGCGCCGAGCTGTCGCGCGACGAGCAGCAGCGCCTGCGCGCCGAGCCGACGAGCGACTTCCGTGCGTACGAGCTCTACCTGCAGGGCCGCTACTGGTTCAGCCAGTACTCCGAGGCGGGACTGCTGCGCGGCATCCGATGTTTCGAGCAGGCGCTCGAGCTCGACCCGGGCTATGCGCTGGCGTGGACCGGCATCGCGCGCGCACATGCGGAGTTCGTCACCGTGCAGGCCACCCGGCTCACGCCCGAGGAATCGATCGCCCGGGCGCGCGAGGCCGCCGGCCGGGCGCTCGCGCTCGATCCGGGCCTGGGCGAGGCGCACGGCGTCATGGGCCTGGTGAAGATGCTGTACGACTTCGACTGGGCGGGCGCGGAGGCGGCGTTCAAGCTGGCCCTGCGACTGAGCCCGAGCAGCGCCGACGTGCACGACCACTATGGCTGGCTGTGCTGGTCCACCGACCGGTACGACGAGGCGGTGGACCTCGTGCGGCGCGCGCGCGAGCTCGACCCACTCGCGCATCGCTCCGACGTGGCGGCGGGACTGCTCCGGGCCGGGCGCTTCGAGGAGGCCGCCGCCGAGGCGCGGCAGACCATCGCGTCCGATCCCGCCTTCGCGCGCGGCCACTCCGCCCTGGGCTGGGCGCTCATCGCCCTCGGCGATCACGCGGGTGGCGTCGCCGAGATGGAGCGCGCGAGCGAGCTCGCGCCGAGCGATCCCACTTTCCTCGGGCAACTCGGCCAGGCCTATGCCACCGTCGGTCGCATCGCCGAGGCACGCGACATCCTGCGCCGTCTCGAGACCATGGCCGCCGGACGCGCGGTCTCGCCCTACAACTTCGCCTACGTTCACACGGGGCTCGGCGAGTTCGACCGCGCCATCGATCTCCTCGAGCGGGCATACGAAGAGCGCTCGGGTGCCGTGTTCGGCATCAAGGGCTCGTTCCTGTTCGTGCCGTTGCGCGGTCACCCGCGGTTCCGGGCGCTGCTGCGGAAGATGCACCTCGAGTGAGCCACGGAGTGTCGCGTGCCTGAAGCCCAGCTCGACCGCCTGAATGTCGCCCTCGCCGGCCGCTATCGCCTCGTGCGGGAGCTCGGCCACGGCGGCATGGCGGTGGTCTACCTCGCCGACGACCTGCGCCACGAGCGTCAGGTGGCCGTGAAGGTGCTCCGCGCCGAGATCGCCGAGTTGCTCGGCGCCGAGCGGTTCTCGCGCGAGATCACCATCGCGGCGCGCCTGAGCCATCCGCACATCCTGCCGCTGCACGACTCGGGCAACGCGGGCGGCCTGCTCTGGTACGTCATGCCGTGGGTGAAGGGCGAATCGCTCGGCGAGCGGCTCCGGCGCGAAGGGCAACTGAAGACGGACGACGCGGTGCGCATCATCCGGCAGGCCGCCGCCGCGCTCGACCACGCGCATGCGCAGGGCCTCGTGCACCGGGACATCAAGCCCGAGAACATCCTGCTGCACGAGGGCGAGGCGATGGTGGCCGATTTCGGCATCGCCGTGAGGCCGACGGACGATCGGAACGCACGGCTCACCTCGGTGGGCATGGCGGTGGGCACGCCGGCCTACATGAGTCCCGAGCAGGCAGTGGGCGAGACGCACCTCGATGCGCGCAGCGACGTCTACAGTCTCGCGTGCGTGCTCTACGAGCTGCTCGCGGGCGAGCCGCCATTTACCGGCCCCACCGCGCAGGCCATCATCGCCAAGCGCTTCTCGGGCGACGTGCCGTCGGTGCGCCGTGTGCGTCCCACGGTTTCGGCGGCCGTCGAGCTGGCGATCCGCCGCGCCCTGTCGCCCGCGCCGGCCGACCGGTTTGCCTCGTGCGGCGAGTTCGCCGATGCGCTCTTGGCCCCGGTGGCTGCCACTGAGCTCGAGGCGTCGGTTGCGGTGCTGCCGTTCCAGAGCATGAGCACGGAGGCGTCGGGCTCGATGTTCGCCGATGGGATCA
>JBJMOZ010000038.1:0-5160 GCA_045803465.1 Gemmatimonadales bacterium
TCCACGCGCCCGTCGCGCGTGAGCAGCGGGAGGTCGACGCCGAGCATCGAGGCGCGGGCCGGATAGTCGATCAGCACCTCGCCCGGCCTCAGGCCCACCTCGCGCGCCACCGCATCTTCCATCCGTTCGACGAGTCCCGGCTTCTCCGACACCCACTCCTGTGCATCCGTCGGTACGTCGCTGGCGGGCAGGTCGAGCGCCCGCTTGTAGAGCCGCCGCGCGCGCACGGCGCGTGCGAGCACACTGCCCGAACGCTCTAGCAGGACCATCACCTCGTCGTCGGTCGCGCCGCTCACCTTGTCGGCGCCGAGGATGTCGGCCTTCACGGCATCGCGCACGGCGCGCTTGAACATGCAGGTGGCGGCACGCACCGCGTGGTGCCAGTACACGTTCCGGTACATCTGGTACTTGGCGAACAGCAGCGACTCGAGCGCGCTCACGCCCTTCTCGTGCACCCCCACCTCGCTCCGGCCGTCGGGCGTCTCGACCAGCGTGAGGGAGGCGAGCAGCCGGTCGACATCCACCGTGCCGTAGGGCACGCCGCACATGAAGGCGTCTCGGCTCAGGTAGTCGATCTTGTCGAGGTCGATGGAACCGGTGATGAGGCCGCCGAGGGGACTGGTGCTGTCGCCCGTGATGAGGCGGCCTACTTCGTCGCCGAAGCCGGGGCCAATCTCCGCCAGCACATGCGCGAGCTCGCCCCGCCCGAGTCGTGCGACGCCGAGCAGCTCATGCGACGGGAAGCCGGCTTCCTCGAGCGCGTGCGAGAAGGGATAGTGCCCGATGTCGTGCAGCAGGGCCGCGAGCCGCACGGCCTCGCACTGCTCCGGCGTGACGTGCGTGAGCTCGTCGCGCTCCTGGAGGGCGCCCAGCGCGGTCTTGGCGAGATGATAGGCGCCGAGCGCATGCTCGAATCGCGAATGCGTCGCGCCCGGATAGACGAGGAACGCATGTCCGAGCTGCCGCACGTAGCGCAGCCGCTGCACCGCCGGCGTGTCCAGCACCGCCATGGCGTTCCGGTCGAGCCGGATGTTGTTCCAGAGCGGATCGCGGACGACGTCGAAGTCGCGGGTGGAGGACATGGGGTGCAATCTACCCCGACCTACTCCTCCTCCCCCGCCAGCCTCCACACCTGCGGCGAGCGCCACAGGCTCGAGAGGATCAGCTCCCGCATCAGGATGAACTCCTTCGGCAGCCGGTCGTACAGCTTCTCGAAGAGCATCTCGTGCGACAGGATCTCGTCCTTCCACTGGTCGGTGTCCACCGTCATGAGCTGCCGGAACGTCTCGCGCGGGAAGGCCGGCATGCCGTCCCAGTTGAGGTCATCGTAGCGCGGCATCCAGCCCAGCGGGCTCTCGATGGCCGACGCACGGCCGCTCACCCGCTCGAAGATCCATTCGAGCACCCGCATGTTCTCGGCGTAGCCCGGCCAGATGAAGTCGCCGTTGGCGTCCTTGCGGAACCAGTTGACGCAGAAGATGCGCGGCGGGTCGCTCACCTGCCGGCCGACCTGCAGCCAGTGGTTGAAGTAGTCGCCCATGTGGTAGCCGCAGAACGGCAGCATCGACATCGGGTCGCGCCGCACCTGGCCAACGGCGCCCGTGGCCGCGGCCGTGGTCTCGGAGCCGATGGTGGCCGCGAGGTACACGCCGAAGTTCCAGTTGGCCGCCTGATAGACCAGGGGCACCGCGTGCGCGCGTCGGCCGCCGAAGATGAAGGCGCTGAGCGGCACGCCGGCAGGATCTTCCCACTGCGCATCCACCGAGGGGCACTGTTGGATCGGGGCGGTGAAGCGCGCATTCGGGTGCGCCGCCTTCCGTCCGCAATCCGGCGTCCAGACGTGGCCCTGCCAGTCGATGAGCTCGGAGGGCGGCTCGTCGGTCATGCCTTCCCACCACACGTCGCCGTCCATCGTCATGGCGACGTTGGTGAAGATGGTGTTGGCGCGGATCGACGCCATCGCGTTCGGGTTCGTCCTGACCGACGTGCCCGGGGCGACGCCGAAGAAGCCCGCCTCCGGGTTGATGGCGGCCAGCCGCCCGTCGGGCCCGCGCCGGATCCAGGCGATGTCGTCGCCCACCGTGGTGACCTTCCAGCCCTCGTAGCCCGCCGGCGGCACCAGCATGGCGAGGTTGGTCTTGCCGCACGCGCTGGGAAATCCGGCCGCGAAGTAGCGCTTCTCGCCGAGCGGGTTGGTGATGCCCACGATGAGCATGTGCTCGGCCATCCAGCCCTCGTCGCGCGCCATCGCGGAGGCGATGCGGAGCGCGAAGCACTTCTTGCCCAGCAGCGCGTTCCCGCCATACCCGGAGCCATAGCTCCAGATCTCGCGCTCCTCGGGGAAGTGCACGATGTACTTCTCGTGCGGGTTGCAGGGCCACTCCACGTCGGCCCGACCCGGCGCGAGCGGCAGGCCCACGGAGTGCACGCACGGCACGAAGTCGCCCTCGCCGAGCGCATCGATGGCGCCACGGCCCATGCGCGTCATGATGCGCATGTTGACGACCACGTACGCCGAGTCGGTGATCTCGATGCCGTAATGCGCGAGCGGCGAGCCCAAGGGTCCCATGCAGAACGGGACCACGTACATGACGCGACCCCGCATCGATCCCGCAAACACGCGATGCAGCGTCTGCCGCATCTCGCGCGGATCGACCCAGTTGTTGGTCGGTCCCGCTTCCTGGCGCCGGCGGCTGCAGATGAACGTCCGGTCCTCGACACGGGCCACGTCGTTCGGGTCGCTGAGCGCGAGGAACGAGTTGGGCCGCTTCGCCTGGTTCAGCGGCTTGAGCGTGCCGGCCTCGACCATGCGCGTGCAGAGGCGGTCGTACTCCTCCTGCGACCCGTCGCACCAGTGGATGGCGTCGGGCTGGGTGAGCTCGGCGATCTCCTTCACCCAGGCGCCGATGCGAGGATTGGCGATCCAGGCGGGAGCGCGCAGGCCGGGGATGGCAGGGGCGGGTTCGGTGCGTGCGGTCATGGGCGGGTCAGTTGGCCGGGCGGCGCTTGCGCTCGAGCGCATCCACCGCCGCGATCACGGAAAGGTTGACGATGGCGTCGACGCCGGCGCCTCGTTGCAGGACGTACACCGGGGCCGCCATCCCGACGAGGATCGGCCCGATCGACTGCGCGCCGCCAAGGCGGTCGAGCAGCTTGTAGCAGATGTTCGCAGCGTCGAGGTCCGGGAAGATGAGCACGTTCGCCGGGCGCTGCAGCCGGCTGAACGGGTAGGAACGGGTCAGGATCTCCTCGACCACGGCGGTGTCGGCCTGCATCTCGCCGTCCACCACCAGGTCCGGGTGGCGCTCGTGCAGCAGCCGCACGGCCTCGGCCACCTTGGCCGACTTGGGATGGCGCACCGAGCCGAAGTTCGAGAACGAAAGCATCGCCACGCGCGGCTCGAGGCCCAGTCCCGCCACGAACTCGGCCGTGGAGCACGCGATCTCGGCCAGCGTCTCGGCGTCGGGGTCGATGTTGACGGTGCAGTCGGCGAAGAGGTACACGCCCTGCTGCAGCACCATCATGTAGATGCCCGCCACGGTCGCGCCCGGCGCGGCACCCACCGTCTCGAGCGCCGGCCGGATGGCGCGCGGGTAGTGCTGGTTCTCGCCCAGGATGGCGGCATCCACGTCGCCCACCGCGGCCAGCATCGACGCGAAGTACTCCGGCTGCGTCAGGCGCCACCGCGCCTCTTCGCGTGTCACCCCGCTGCGCTGCCGGCGATCCCAGAGCCGCTCGGCGAAGCTGTCGCGCCGCGGATCGTGGGTGGGGTCGACGATGGTGAACTCGTCCCGATGAAACCCGAGCGAGGCGATCGCGGCCACGATCGGCGCCTCCGGTCCCACCAGCACCGGCTGCGCGATGCCCTCTTCCGCGAGCGAGCGGGCCGCGCGAAGAATCCGGGTGTCGTACGCGTCGGTGAAGGCGACCCGCTGCGGCTCGAGCGCCGCGCGATTGCTCAGGCTCCGCATCACGGCGCGGCCCTTGCCGATCCGCGCCTCGAGCTGCTCGCGGTACTCCTCGACGTCCACCACGTCCCGCGCCACGCCGCTCGCCACCGCGGCCCACGCCACCGCCGGCGCCACCCACAGCAGCACGCGCGAATCGAAGGGCTTGGGGATCAGGTACTCGCGGCCGAAGCGCATCGACTCCACGCTGTAGGCGCGCAGCACCGAATCCGGCACGTCCTCGCGCGCCAGCGACGCGAGCGCCCGGGTGGCCGCCATCTTCATCTCGTCGGTGATCCGCGACGCGCGCACGTCGAGCGCGCCGCGGAAGATGAACGGGAAGCCGAGGACGTTGTTCACCTGGTTCGGATAGTCGCTGCGGCCCGTCGCGACGATCGCATCGGGCCGCACGGCGCGCACTTCGTCCGGCGTCACCTCGGGGATCGGATTCGCGAGCGCGAAGACGATGGGGTCCTTCGCCATCCCCACGAGCCACTGCGCGTCGATCGCCCCCGCCACGGAGAGGCCCACGAACACGTCCGCGCCCACGAGCTGCTCCGCCACGGTGAGCCGGTCGGTGGGGTGCGCGAACCGCGCGAGGTACTTGTCGAGCCCATCGCGCCCCGCGTGCACCACGCCCTTCCGGTCGGTGAGCGTGATGTTCTCGCGCTTCACGCCCAGCCGCACGAAGTGCTCGGCGGTGGACATCCCGGCCGCGCCCGCACCGACGAACACCACGCGGATGGCGTCGAGCGCGCGGCCCGTGATCTCGCACGCGTTCAGCAGCGCCGCGCCCGCGATGATGGCGGTGCCGTGCTGGTCGTCGTGGAACACCGGGATCGACAGGCGCTCGCGCAGCACCTCCTCGACCTCGAAACAGTCCGGCGCCTTGATGTCCTCGAGGTTGATGCCGCCGACGGTGGGCGCCAGCATCTCGCAGAACCGGATGATGTCCTTCGGGTCCGGCGCGTCGATCTCGAGGTCGAACACGTCGAGGTCGGCGAACGTCTTGAAGAGGACGGCCTTGCCCTCCATGACCGGCTTGCTCGCCAGCGGTCCGATGTCGCCGAGCCCGAGCACGGCGGTGCCGTTGGAGATCACCGCCACGAGATTGCCGCGGGCGGTATAGTCGTAGACCGCGTCGGGGTCCTTGAAGATGGCGAGGCAGGGCGCGGCGACGCCTGGCGAGTAGGCGAGCGACAGGTCGCGGGCG
>JBJMOZ010000097.1:0-5791 GCA_045803465.1 Gemmatimonadales bacterium
CACGCCCGTGCTACTCGTCACGCTCGTCGGCGACGACACCGCGCCGCCGCCCGTCAGCACCGCCCATTCGACGGTCACGCCCTCGACCGGGTCGCCCTTGAGGTTCGTGACCAGCACCGAGAGGGATTCCGGCGCCGCCGAGCCGATGTCGCCAATCTGACCATCCCCCTTCTCGACGGCCATGTTGGTCGGCACGCTCGCATCGTAGTCGTCGTCTGAATTGCAGGCCCCGAGGGTTGCCGCACAGAGCAGCAGATAGAGCATTCTTCGCATCGCCACACCCTCCCTAGTGATGGTCACGTCCTGCGGCGGTGCCGGCCACGGCATCCGCGTCGATCACTCCATACCGTCCCATACGGTGCATCGTGCCGCCGAGATCCATTCGCACACCCACCGAAAGCGTGCCCACATCGGTGGAACCGTAGAACGACGCCGGGTCGAACAGCGCGTCGCCCACCTTCGCAATGTTACCAAGCGTCACCTCGACGAACGGGGACACGGCAAGGCTTCCGCCGGCGACATCGAACCGTACCGTGTAGTTCATCGTGTGCAGCGTCCAGCGCGTCTGGCCGACGATGTTGTCGTCGAGGTGCGGCCGGATGGAACGGAACGGGTCCTCGAACAGCCGCTCCTCCTCGGGACGCTCCGTGCGCTCGAAACGGTACGATACCCGATGCCGTCCCGCGCCCGCTGCGGCCTCCGCCAGCACGCTGTGGTACTCGAACGTGCCGCCGGCCTCTTCGGTGCGCGCCCATTCGGCGAGTGCATACGTCCGCACCGTGCCGATCGTGCGCTCCCAGCGCGCCGACGCATTCAGCTTGTACTGCTCGAGCCCCGCACCCGGCCGGTGCTCCGGCGAGGCTACGTCGGCGTAGGAGGCCTGCAGCTCGAGCCCCCGCGCCGGCCAGACGAACCCTCGCGCCGACCACGAGTCGCCGAAGCGCTCCCAGTTGGGCCACTGCGATGGCTTTTCGGGCTCGTCGCCGTTGAAGAGTGCGGCTTCCAGCGCCACCGGGCCCACCCGTACCCCCGTCGCCACCATCGCCCGTTCGAGGATCTGCGACCAGTGATGATTCACCGGATAGCGCACGAACGGCCGCACCATCGGGTCGTCCGTGCCGAACGGCGCGAACCCCTTGCCCGCCGTCAGGCTCACCGCCCATCCGCGCGTCCCGGTGCCGAACAGGTCGCGGTTCCAGGCCAGCAACTCGTGAACGTAGGTGTGCGGGTGTCGCCGATCCACATATCCCTCACCCCAGGTTCCCGGCGCCAACTCCCCGTCGGGCATCGTGAGTCCCTCGAGATCGAGGGTTCCCCGCAGCCGCCACGGCTGTCCGACTGACAGCATTCCCATCGCGATCGGTTGCAGCACCCGCGTTTCCGTCAGGGAGCCGCCTCCCGGCCGCGGCGACGCGTTGGTCAGCGTCGGTACCGCCCGCGCCATGCCTTCGACGCGTACCTGAGCCGCTACCGGCACCGGCCCGGCCACCAATGCACAGAGAAGCAGCAGTCGGGTCGACGTCATGGCCGGTCGGGGAATAGGACGTCGGAGGCGGGCAAAAATGACACGGGGCGCCTGCAGGCGCCCCGGTCGGGTCAGACGGTGCCCGGTGGTGCCTCGTCGCGCCGGTGCCGGAGGGAGGCCCACAGGAAGTCGCGGTTCATCACCGTGATGTGGTCGATGCTGATTGACTTCGGACACGCCTCCTCGCACTCGCCGTACAGCGTGCAATGACCGAAGCTCTCCAGATCCATCTGGTGCACCATGCCCAGGGCGCGACGGTACCGCTCGGTCTGGCCCTGCGGCAGGTGCGCGAGGTGCGAGATCTTCGACGACGTGAACAGCGCCGCCGACCCGTTCGGGCACGCCGCCACGCAGGCCCCGCAGCCGATGCACTCGGCCGCATCCATGGCGGTGTCGGCGTCATGCTTGGGGACCAGGATGGCGTTGCCGTCGGGCGCCGAGCCGGTGGGGGCGCTGATGAACCCGCCGGCCGAGATGATCCGGTCGAGCGCGCTCCGGTCCACGACCAGGTCGCGGAGCACCGGGAACGCCTTGGCGCGCCACGGCTCCACGGTGACGGTGTCGCCGTCCTTGAAGCTCCGCATGTGGAGCTGGCAGGCCGTGGTCGCCTTCCGCGGTCCGTGCGCGGCGCCGTTGATGAGCATGCCGCACGATCCGCAGATGCCTTCGCGGCAGTCGTGGTCGAACGCGATGCCCTGCTCGCCTTGGGCCTGCAGGCGCTCGTTGACCACATCGAGCATCTCGAGAAACGACATGTCGGGACTCACGTCCGGCACGTCGTACTCGACCATGGTGCCTGCGGCCTGCGGGCCCGGCTGGCGCCAGACCCGGAGCTTGATGCGCATCATCTTCCCGTCAGCCGACCCGGCCATGCATTCCTCGCTTACTTGTAGCTGCGGGTGGCGAGCTGGACGTATTCGAACGTCAGCGGCTCCCGGTGGAGCGTCGGCGCGGAGTTCTCGCCCGTCCATTCCCAGGCCGCGACGTAGCAGAACCGGCTGTCGTCGCGCTTCGCTTCGCCATCCTCGGTCTGGTACTCGGTGCGGAAGTGGCCGCCGGCCGACTCCTCGCGGTGCAGGGCATCCCGGCACATGAGCTCGCCGAGCTCGAAGAAGTCGGCCACCCGGGCGGCCTTCTCCAGCGCCTGGTTGATCTCCGACGCGCTGCCCGGGACGTTCACGCACTCCCAGAATTCCTCGCGCAACGCCGGGATGGACTCCAGCGCCTCCCTCAGCCCGGACGCATCGCGTGCCATGCCGCACTTGTCCCACATGATTCGGCCCAGCTCGCGATGGTACGAGTCCACCGTGCGCTTGCCCTTGCCGGCCAGCAGCTTGCCGAGGCGCGCGCGCACGTCCTCCTCGGCTTTCCGGAACTCGGGCGCATCGGTGCTCACCTTGGCGAGCCTCGTGCCGGCCAGGTAATCGCCGATCGTGTTCGGGATCACGAAATAGCCGTCGGCGAGGCCCTGCATCAGGGCACTCGCGCCCAGGCGGTTGGCCCCGTGGTCCGAGAAGTTGGCCTCGCCCAGCACGTGCAGGCCGGGAATCGTGCTCATCAGGTTGTAGTCCACCCAGAGGCCGCCCATGGTGTAGTGCACGGCCGGGTAGATGCGCATCGGCAGCTTGTACGGGCTCTCGTCGGTGATCCGCTCGTACATCTCGAAGAGATTGCCGTACCGCTCGGCAATCGTGCCCTGCCCCAGGCGCCTGATGGCATCGGCGAAGTCCAGGTAGACCCCGAGCCCTCCAGGCCCGACGCCGCGTCCTTCGTCGCACACTTCCTTGGCGGCGCGCGACGCGATGTCGCGCGGCGAGAGGTTGCCGAAGCTCGGATACTTGCGCTCGAGGTAGTAGTCCCGATCCTGCTCCGGGATGTCGCCCGGCGCCTTGGCGCAGTCTTCCTTGCGCTTCGGCACCCAGACGCGCCCGTCGTTGCGCAGCGACTCGGACATCAGCGTGAGCTTGCTCTGATGCTCGCCCGCGACGGGGATGCAGGTTGGATGGATCTGGGTGAAGCACGGGTTGGCGAACGCCGCGCCGCGCTTGTAGGCGCGCCAGATCGCGGTCGCGTTGCACCCCTTCGCGTTCGTCGACAGGTAGAACACGTTGCCGTACCCGCCCGTCGCCAGCACGACGGCGTCGGCGAGATGCGGCTCGATCCTGCCCGTCACCTCGTCGCGGACGACGATGCCGCGCGCGCGCCCGTTGACGACGATCAGGTCGAGCATTTCGGCCCGCGGGAACATCTTCACGCCACCGCGGTTGATCTCCTTCTCGAGCGCCTGGTACGCGCCGAGGAGGAGCTGCTGCCCCGTCTGCCCCCGCGCGTAGAAGGTGCGCGACACCTGCGCGCCGCCGAACGAGCGGTTGGCGAGCAGCCCGCCGTACTCGCGGGCGAACGGCACCCCCTGCGCCACGCACTGGTCGATGATGTTCACGCTGATCTGCGCGAGGCGGTACACGTTCGCCTCGCGTGCGCGGAAGTCGCCGCCCTTCACCGTGTCGTAGAACAGGCGATAGATGCTGTCGCCGTCATTCTGGTAGTTCTTCGCCGCGTTGATGCCGCCCTGGGCCGCGATGGAGTGCGCGCGGCGCGGCGAATCCTGGAAGCAGAAGCAGGAGACGTTGTAGCCCAGCTCGCTCAGGCTGGCCGCGGCCGACGCGCCCGCCAGGCCGCTGCCCACGACGATGATGTTGTACTTCCGCTTGTTGGCGGGGTTCACGAGCTTCAGGGCGAACCGGTGCCGGTCCCAGCTTTGCTCGATCGGACCCGTGGGGAGCTTGGGGTTCAGTTCCATGGTGCCACGCCTCAGAGCTTCAGGATGCCGGCGAGGACGCCGAGCGGGACGGCGATGAACCCGCCGGCAACCACGATCGCGAGCACGTAGGCCACCTGCCGTCGCAGCCGCGCCCTCGGGTACGGCACGCCGAGGGAGCGCGGGCTGCTCCAGAGTCCATGATACAGGTGGAGACCCAGCGCCAGCATCGACACGATGTAGAACGCGCTCACCCACCAGATGTTGAAGCCGCGAATCACGTTGCCCGCCACGTCCTCGGCGCGGAAATCCTGCGGAAACAGCGTGCCGGTGGTCAGGTGCAGGATGTGGAAGACGATGAAGACCAGCAGGAGCACGCCGCCCCAGCGAATGGTCCGGGAGGCGAAGGTCGACACCTGCGGCTCATAGGCCTCGTAGTCGATCGGTCGTGCCGCCCGGCTCCGGTTTCGCAGCTGCAGCGCCGCGACGGCGTGCAGCACCACGCAGGCGAGGAGGAAGAGTCGCGCGGGCCACACGAGCAGCGGCTTGCTCTTCAGGAAATTGGCGTAGTCGTTGATGGCGGACGCGCTCTGATAGATCCTGAACACGCCGACGACGTGCTGCATCACGAACAGGACCATCACGATGCCGGTGGCGCCCATCACCACCTTCTTCCCGACATTCGAATCCCAGAACAGCTTCAAGCGGCGCATTCCCTGTCCTCTCAGCCCAACGCGACCATGGTGGACCGGACGGCCTCAGCCGAGGCGTGGAGTGCCTTGGACTCCTCCGCCGTGAGCCGGATGTCCACGACCTGCTCCAGACCCTTGCGTCCGAGCTTGGCCGGGACGCCGCAGAATACGTCCTTGATGCCATACTCGCCCTGCAGCCACACGGCGCACGGCAGGATGCGCTTCCTGTCGTGCGCGATCGCTTCGACCATCTGCACCGCGGCGGCGCTCGGCGCATAGTACGCCGAGCCGGTCTTGAGCAGGCCCACGATCTCGGCGCCGCCGTTGCGGGCGCGATCCACGATGGCATCGAGCTTCGACTTCTCCAGCAGCTGCGAGACCGGGATGCCCGAGACGGTGGTATAGCTCACCAGCGGCACCATCGTGTCGCCGTGGCCGCCGAGGACCATGGCCTGGATGTCCTCCACCGAGACGTCCATCGCCTCGGCGAGGAAGGTGCGGTAGCGCGCCGTGTCGAGCACACCGGCCATGCCGAGGACGCGCTCGCGCGGGAAGCCCGATGCCTGCATGGCGACGTAGCACATCACGTCGAGCGGGTTCGATACCACCACGACGATCGAGTCGGGCGCCACCCGGCGGATCTGCTCCGCCACCGACTTCACGATGCCCGCGTTGGTCTTGACGAGGTCGTCGCGGCTCATGCCCGGCTTGCGCGCGATGCCGGCCGTGACGACGAAGACCTCGGCGCCGGCCGCGTCGTCGTAGCTCTGGGTGCCGATGATTCGGGTGTCGAAGCCCTCGATCGGGCCGGACTGG
>JBJMOZ010000107.1:0-6800 GCA_045803465.1 Gemmatimonadales bacterium
GAAGCATGGCAACCGCAGCTTCACGTCCCGCTCCGGCTCGGCCGATGTGCTCGAGGCCCTCGGCGTTCGCATCGAGCTCGAGCCACACGAGGTACCCCGCGTGATGGACGAGGCGGGCCTGGCATTCCTTTTCGCGCCCGGGTTCCATCCCGCGATGCGGCACGCGGCACCGGTGCGGCGTGAGCTTGCGATGACCACGATCATGAACCTGCTCGGACCGCTCGCCAACCCCGCAGGCGTCGTGCGTCAGGTCCTCGGCGTCGCCGACCGGCGGCGTGCTCCACTCCTCGCGGAGGCACTGCGGCTGCTTGGATGCCGGCACGCGCTCGTGGTGCACGCCGACGTGGGGATGGACGAAGTGAGCCCGGTCGGCTGTACCCATGTCTGGGAAGTCACCAGCGCCGGCGTCAGCGACTGGCGGCTCGATCCGCGTGAGCTCGGCGTGACGGGCGGCGCGTTGGAGGCACTTGCCGGTGGCGAGCCCGACGAGAACGCGGCGCGGCTCGCCGCGATCCTGTCGGGTGACGAGCGTGGCGCCGCGTGCGATGCCATGCTGCTCAACGCGGCGGCGGCGCTCTACGTGTCGGGGCGCGGCTGGAGCTTGCCGCAGTCGATGGAGGAGGCGCGACGCTCGCTCGCCAACGGGGCCGCGCGCCAGTCGCTGGAGCGACTTCGACGCGCGGCCCCGCGGAGCTGAGGTCGTCGATCAGTTGTACTTGCGGATCACGCCGACCACGACGCCCTGGATGAGCACATCGCGTTCCTGATACCGGAGCGGCTGCATGGCGGCGTTCGCGGGCTGGAGGCGGATCCAGCCACCAGTCTCGCGATAGAACTTCTTCACCGTGGCCTCGGAGCCGTTGACGAGGGCGATGACCAGCTCGCCGTTTTCGGCCGTCTGCTTGCCGTGCACCACGACGTAGTCGCCATCGCAGATGTGCTCGTCCACCATGGACTGGCCACTGACCTTGAGCGCGAAATTGGAGCCGCGGCGGGGCAGGAGATCGTCGGGTACTGCGATGGTCTCGTCGCTCATGAGCGACTCGATCGGAAAGCCGGCCGCGACCTTGCCGAGGCAGGGGATCTCGGTGGCGCGAGCGGTGCCGCGCGGTGGCATGACCTCGATGGACCGGCTCTCGTTGTAGCTGCGCCGGATGTAGCCCTTGCGCTCGAGGTTGGTCAGGTGCTCGTGCACCGTGGCCAGCGAGGCGAAACCGAACTTCTCGGCGATCTCCTCGAAACTGGGTGCATAGCCCTGGTCCTCGATATGGGAGCGCAAGTAATCGAGGATCTCGGATTGACGTCGGGTGAGCGGCACGCGTCCGCCTCCGTGGTTGAGTGCGACCGAAGACATCCCGAATTACATTACCCGAACACCGACCGAAGGGCAAGATGTCCGTCAGTCTGGGGCTGATTCTCGACACTACCCGGCAGTCCCTCCCAGCACTCGCGGCGCGGCGGGCACAACTGGAGCGCGCGGCGGCCGCGGCACCAGCGCCGCTCGATTTCGTCTCGACATTCAGGGGTCCTGCACTCGGCCTCATCGCCGAGGTGAAGCGACGCTCGCCCTCGGCCGGAAGCATCAACGAATCGCTCGACCCCGTGGCGCGGGCCGTGGCCTACGCGGCAGCCGGCGCCGCTGCAGTCTCCGTGCTGACGGACGGGCCGTTCTTCGGTGGCTCCTTGGAGGACCTGCGCGCCGTCTCCGCCGCGGTGTCGGTGCCTGTACTGCGGAAGGATTTCATACTGGTCGAAGAGCAATTGCTCGAGGCACGCGCCGCCGGTGCCGCCGCAGTGCTCCTGATCGTGAGGGCGCTGGGCGCCGATCGGCTGGCGTCGCTGGCGAGCACCGCGCGTGACCTGGAGCTCGGTACGCTCGTCGAGGTGCACACGGCCGCCGAGTTGGATGTCGCGCTGGACATGGGCGCCGACGTCATCGGCGTGAACAGCCGTGACCTCGACACATTCCGCATCGACGTCGACGCGGCGTGGCGGCTGGTGTCGCGGGTGCCCGCGGACCGTGTGGCCGTGGCCGAGAGCGGCATGGCGACGCTGGCCGATGCCCAGCGAGCGGCGAGCGCGGGTGCGGACGCGGTACTCGTGGGCACGGCGCTCTCCTCAGCGCCGGAACCGACGACGCTGGCAGCCGGCATCGCCGGCATCGTGCGCCGTGGCCGTTGAGGCGAAGGTGTGCGGCCTGACCCGCGCCGACGATGCGGCGCGCGCGGTGCGATTGGGGGCATCGTTCCTGGGCGTCATCTTTGCAGAGAGCGCGCGGCAGGTGCGCACCGAAGGCGCGCGCGACATTGTCGCCGCGTCGGACGGCGTGCCGGTGATCGGCGTCTTCGTCGATGCCTCGGTCGACGAAATCCTGCGGCAGCGCGATCGAGCCGGGCTCGCCGGTGCCCAGCTGCACGGCGAGTACGCGCTCGCGGCGCGCGAGCGGTTGGCGCGTGAGGAAATGCAGGTCTGGTCCGTGCTTCGGGTAGCCGACGAGAAGCACCTCGAGCGTCTCGACGAGCTGGCCGCCGGCTCCACGGTGGTCCTCGTCGAGCCGTGGGTCGAGGGTGCGCACGGCGGTACGGGCACGGCGCTGCCGCTGGAGCTGGCTGCCCTGGCGCGCGAGCGACTTTCGAGTTTTCGCATGGCGCTGGCTGGCGGGCTCCGCCCCGAGACGGTCGAACGCGCCATCGCGCTCGTTCGTCCGGACGTCGTCGATGTAAGTTCCGGGGTTGAATCCGCGCCCGGCCGCAAGGACGCGGACCTGCTCGCCCGATTCCTGGAGGTCACTCGTGACGCTCGCCCACGTGGCTGAGCGGTCCGTCGACGGTCGGTTCGGCCCGTACGGCGGCCGTTATGTGCCCGAGACGCTCATCGCCGCGCTCGACCAGCTGACGGTCCTCTACGACGAGGCCCGTGCGGACGCTGCCTTCTGGGCGGAGTTCGAGGGCCTGCTGAACGAGATCGTGGGCCGGCCGTCGCTGCTCAGCACCGCGCCCCGCCTTTCCGAGGCCGTGGGGGCGCCGGTCTGGCTCAAGCGCGAGGACCTGAACCACACCGGCGCGCACAAGATCAACAACACCATCGGCCAGGCGCTGCTCGCGCGCCGGATGGGAAAGCAGCGCATCATCGCCGAGACGGGCGCGGGCCAGCACGGCGTCGCCACGGCCACGGTATGCGCGCGCTTCGGGCTCGAGTGCGTCGTGTACATGGGTGCGGAGGATGTGGCACGGCAGGCGCTCAACGTCTATCGGATGCAGCTGCTGGGCGCCACCGTCGTGCCGGTCGAATCGGGCACGCGCACGCTCAAGGACGCCACCAACGAGGCGCTGCGCGACTGGGTCACCAACGTTCCCACGACGCACTACATCATCGGCTCGGTGGTGGGGCCCGATCCGTTCCCGCGCATGGTACGTGACTTCCAGTCGGTGATCGGCCGTGAGGCGCGGGCCCAGATGCTCGAGCAGGCCGGCCAGCTGCCGAAGACGGTCGTGGCGTGCGTGGGCGGTGGCTCCAATGCGATGGGCATCTTCGCGGGCTTCCTCGAGGACGCGAAGGTGGAGCTCGTCGGCATCGAGGCCGCGGGCGAGGGCCTCGCGAGCGGGCACCACAGCGCGACGCTGTCGGCCGGACAGCCGGGCGTGCTGCACGGCTGCCTGAGCTACCTGCTTCAGGACGCCGATGGCCAGGTGGCGCCGGCGCATTCCGTGTCCGCCGGCCTCGACTATCCGGGCGTCGGTCCCGAGCACAGTTGGCTGCGGGACACGGGCCGGGTGCGCTACGAAACGGCCACCGACGCCGAGGCCCTCGACGCGTTCCGGAGCGTCTGCCGGCTCGAGGGCATCATTCCCGCGCTCGAGACCGCCCACGCCTTCGCGTGGGTGCTTCGGTCGAAGGGCCGTTGGGCCGCGGACGAGCCGGTGCTGGTCTGCCTGAGCGGACGGGGCGACAAGGACGTTGCGCACGTCGCCAACCTCATGCGAGACCGCGCGTGACATCCAAGCCCGAATCCCTGCCGGCGACGGCAGTTCATGTCGGCGAGCTCATCCAGAGCCTCGTGAAGGCGCTCCGGGCGTTCCAGATGTACCTCCCGAACAATCCCATCTATCACAAGGCCGCGCACAACGTGCGCGCCGCCTTCGCCCCGGTCTGGGCCGACGCGGACGAGTTGGTGCTCGCGGTGGCGGAGACGGACTTCGTGTGGGAGGAGCAACCCGTCTACCAGCAGGCCTCCAAGCACGAGAGCCTCGCCTGGACGCTGTACAAGGACGGCATGCGGCGCTTGACCTTCCGGCCGGGCGTCGAGGAGGAGGAGATCGTCCGGTTCCTGGAGGCGGTGAACAAGGCGCGTCACCTCAAGGCCGACGCCAGTGACGACCTGCTCACGTTGCTCTGGGAGCAGGAGTTCGCGCGCATCGAGTATCAGTTCGTGGAGAGCTTCGGCGACGAGGCGATTCCCGAGGCGGCGCCCGTGCCCGACCGTCCGAATGCGGATGCGTTGCAGTCGCAGGTGCGGGAGGAAGCACCGCCCAGGCCCGCGGGCATCGTGGACCTCGAGGACTTCGATGCCACACTCTACTTCCTGGACGAGAAGGAGATCGCGTACGTCGCCCAGGAGTTGCGCAACGAGTACGAGCGGGACGTGCGCATCGCCTCGCTCGACGTGCTGTTCGACATCTTCGAGTTCGATGCGTCCCTCGCCATCCGGGACGAGATCCTCTCCGATGTCGAGATGCTGTTTCCGAACCTGCTCAACGCCGGCGAGTTTCGCACCGTCGCCCATCTGCTGCGCCAGATGCGCGGGCTCGTCGAGAAGGCCGAGCACCTGTCGACGGCGCACCGGCAGCGCCTGCTCGGGTTCGAAGCGCGGCTGAGCGAACCCGACATCGTGCGCCAGCTCATGCAGTCCATCGATGAAGCCGCGACGCCCCCTGGCGACGAGGACCTTGGCGAGGTGCTTCGCGAGCTGCGCGCCTCGGCGCTCGGCCCGATCGTAGGCTACCTGCCGTCCCTGCAGAATGCCCACATGCGGGAGTTGCTCGAGTCCGCCGCCGACCGGCTGGCGGCGAGCCACCCGGCCGAGGTGCTTCGGCTGCTGCGCGACCCGGGGCAGGACGCGCTGCGCGAGATCGTGGGCATGTGCGGTCGCCTGAAACTGCAGGGCGCCGTACCGGGGCTGGGCGAACTGGTGACGCACGCCGATCCCGCCATGCGGCTGGCAGCCGTGCAGGCGCTGGCCGACATCGGATCGGTCGGCGCGTTGGCGGCTATGGAACGCGGTGTCGACGACGACGACCGGTCGGTGCGCCTCGCGGCAGTGCGGTCGCTCGGACTGCGCGGCTATCGCAACGTGCTGCGCCGCCTCGAACCGGTGGTGCTCGGCAAGTCCACCCGCGAAATCGACCTGACGGAGAAGATGGCCTACTTCGAGGCGTTCGGCGCGATCGCGGGACCGGGTGCCGTACCCACGCTGCAGACGATGCTGCTCAGCAAGACCCTCCTGGGCTACCGCGCCAGCGCGGAGACGCGTGCCTGCGCCGCCACGGCGCTCGGGCGCATCCGATCGCCCGATTCGCGCGCCGTGCTCCAGAAGGCGGCCGAGGACAAGGATCTCGTGGTGCGCAACGCGGTGAGCCGCGCATTGCGCGGGTTGGGGCCGGCGTGACGGGCAGCCCACCTCCCATCGAAAGCGCGATCCGCGCCGGCGGGCGCAGTTTTCTGCTCGCCTTCTATGCCGCGCTCCGGAACCTGAAGCTCTACCCGGTGGAGAATCCCACCGTGCAGCGCTCGCTCGAAGACCTCCAGGCGGTGGCCGAGCAGCTGCAGCGCACGGAGGCCGAGGTGGAGGTGCGCCTGGCCGGCGACTTCATCTTCGTGAACCAGACGCGCCTGCGGCTCGAGCTCGACAACTATGCCGCGTTCAGCCACATCCTCGCGCAATTCCGATCGTTCGAGATCGGCGCGCTGCGCCTCCATCCGGGTGTCGAGCGCCGCGAATGGCAGGCGCTGCTCAGCATTCTCCTGAGCCTGGGTGGTCGTGGCGCGCAGGAGCACCTGTTCGACGAGCTGCAGGCGCGGCTGACGGCGGCCGGCGTGGGGCACCTCGAGATCTCGCGACTGCACGAGACCGAGGAGAGCCTGCAGGACCAGGAGCGCCAGCGTGAAGTGGCCAAGCGCACCTATGCGCAGGGCGTCGCCGTGACGCGCGAGGTCATCCACAGCGTCCGCATGGGTCGCGCCACCAACGTGAAGAAGGTGAAGCGCGCCGTGCAGCTCATCGTCGACCAGGTGCTCAACAACGAGACCTCGATCGTCGGCCTCACCACGATCCGCGACTACGACGAGTACACCTTCACGCACTCGGTGAACGTCTGCATCTTCTCGGTGGCCCTGGGCAAGAAGCTGGGCTTCTCACGCCTCGAGCTGTACGACCTCGGGCTCGCGGCGCTGATGCACGACATCGGCAAGGCGCGCATCCCGATCGACGTGCTGAACAAGACCAGCAGTCTCGACGACGAGGAATGGCGCATCATGCAGGCGCACCCGTGGATGGGTGCGTTGTCGTTGTTCTCGCTGCGGAGCTACGAGGAGACGCCGTACCGCGCGGTCCTGGTGGCGCACGAGCACCACATGAAGACCGACCTGACCGGCTACCCGCGCCCGATCCGGCCGCGGCTCATGAGCATGTTCAGCAAGATCGTCGCGGTCGCCGACGGCTTCGACGCCGCGACCTCGCGCCGGGCGTACCAGACCGAGCCGCTGTCCCCGGCGGCGGTGCTCCAGGAGATGCGCGACAACCC
>JBJMOZ010000130.1:0-5210 GCA_045803465.1 Gemmatimonadales bacterium
ACCGTCTTCGGTGCGACGCTGCCCTACCCGCTCTAGGGTCCGAGGCGCAGCGAGACGTCGCTCAGGCGGGGCCCAGCGCGGCCAGCAGTGCCTGCAGCGCCCGCCCTCGGTGGCTGACGGCATCCTTCTCTGCCGGCGCCGCTTCACCGAACGACTTGCCCAGGTCGGTGCAGAAGAAGTACGGATCGTAGCCGAACCCGCCCTCACCGCTCGGTGCCTCGAGGATGCGTCCTGCACAGGCGCCCTCGAAGACCTCCGGCACCCCGTTCACCTTCCGGACGAGCACCAGCACGCAACGATAGCGCGCCGCGCGCCGATTCTCCGGCGCCCCATGCAGCCGCCTGAGCAGCTCGGCGTTGTTCGCGGCGTCGACCACCGTGGCGGGCCCCGTGACGCCGGCAAACCGCTTCGAGCGCACGCCCGGTGCGCCGCCCAGCGAGAACACCTCCAGCCCCGAGTCGTCGGCGAACGTGGGCAGCCCGCTCAGCTTGGCGAAGTACTCCGCCTTCCGGCGCGCATTGGCCTCGAACGACGGCTCGGTCTCCAGCAGGTCCTCGTCGGCGTGCTCGTACAGCCCGGCGTCGTCGGGAAACACGACTTCGTGACCGGCGGCTTCCAGCAACCGCCGCAACTCCTTCTGCTTCCCGGCGCTCCGGGTGGCCGCGAGAAGCTTCACCAGCCCAGCGCGCGGCGCTGCGCCTGGAAGAGCTCCTGGATGCCGCTGCCGGCGAGGTCGAGCAGCGTGTCGAGCTGGTCGCGCGAGTAGGTGGCGTTCTCGCCGGTGCCTTGCACCTCGACGAACTGGTCGGGGTCCTTCATGACCACGTTGGCGTCGACGTGCGCGTCCTTGTCCTCGACATAGGCGAGGTCGAGCAGCGGCAGGCCCTCCACGACGCCAACGCTCACCGCGGCCACGAGACTCCCGAACGGCGACGGAACGCCCTGCCGCTGCGCGATCCACGCGCACGCATCGGCCAACGCCACGCAACCGCCGGTGATGCTCGCAGTGCGCGTGCCACCGTCGGCCTGCAGCACGTCGCAGTCCACCTTCACGGTGAACTCGCCGAACCGCATCGTGCCCATCGCGGCACGCAGCGAACGACCGATGAGCCGCTGGATCTCCTGCGTGCGCCCGCCGGGGCCGTTCCGCTCCCGGCTCGAGCGCTCGAGCGTGGCGCGGGGCAGCATGGAGTATTCGGCGGTGACCCAGCCTTCGCCGCTGCCCCGCTTGTGTGGAGGTGCGCCCAGTTCGACACTGGCGGTGCAATGCACGAGCGTCCCGCCCATGCGAATCAGGCAGGATCCCTCGGCGTACGGATTGTGGCCGCGCTCGAGCGCCACGGGGCGCAGCGCGTCGTCGGATCGTCCATCAGGACGTGGCACGAAGTCGCTCCACGATACGGGTAGTCGAAGTCTCCGGCACGAGCGGCACGCGCACCACGCGACCGCCGCGCGCCTCCACGAAATCGGCGCCGACGATCCGTTCCCGCGGATAATCGGCGCCCTTGACGAGGACGTCGGGACGGAGCGCCTGCACCAGCTCGAGCGGCGTGTCCTCGTCGAACATCACCACCGCATCGACGGCGGCCAGCGCCGCGAGCACGCGGGCCCGCGACGGCTCGGCATTCACCGGGCGGTCGAGACCCTTGCCGAGCCGTCGCACCGAGGCGTCGGTGTTCAACCCGACCACGAGCGCCGCGCCGAGGGAGCGCGCCGTCTCCAGCAGCGTGACGTGCCCTGGATGCAGCAGGTCGAACACGCCGTTGGTGAATACGAGCGGTCCCGCAACGCTGTCGCGCCAGGCGACGGCCTGCGTGCGGGTCATGACCTTGCCGGCGGTATCCATGGCGGAGCTCAGAGGGGCTCTTCGGCGCGGGGCTTGAGCGTGAAGGTGTGGTGCAGCAGCGGGACCTTCACGCTGTCGGCGTACTGCGTCTCGATCACGATGCGCCGGGGCCGATCGGTGCGCCTGATCCTGAAGCGCAATGGCTTCGCCGGATCGAGGATCAGGTTCGACTCCTCGTACAGCCGGCGACGGATGACGTCGTCGGTGAGGCTCGGCGCGAGACGGGCCTGTGAACGCATGGCATCCTGCAGGCGGAAGAACTTGAAGTACACCTGACCCACGTGGAAACCGTAGAAGCACAAGACCGCGAACCCGGCAATCCAGGCGAGGCACCCGATGGTGCTCTCCCCGCGACGGCCGAAGCTCGCGCTCACCATTGCGACTGCGCGCCCTCGACGATGTTCACCGTCAACCGTTCGAGCGCCTTGCGGCGGCCATCGGTCTCGGCGCCGGGCGCATAGTCGCCCTCGACGATGAGCCCCTGCCGCTGCCAGAGCACCTTGTCGTTCTTTTCGTCGCGGATCTCGACGTTCACGCTCAGCTGCACCAGCCGGCGCGTCACGTCCACGTTCTGGTTGGCCGACTGCTGGCCCGGCACGTTCTGGTTGCCGGTGAAGGCCACCGGCAGGTCGGGCTCGTAGCGCGTGATGCTGCCCTTCACCACAGCGTCGGCCTGCGACTCGGCCGCGGCACGCAACCCGAGGCGGCTTTCCACCGCCTCCCGCACGGCGAGGTTCACCTGCTGCGTCAGCGCCGGCTCGGCCGTGAGATTGTCGAACGGCAGCACCGCGACGGTCCGAATCGCGGGTGGCAGCCCGCCGCCCGCGAAGCCATAGCACGCCGCGGCCACCAGCACGCTAGCGCTCAGGACGATTCCAGATCTCAGGCTTGAAGCTCGCAGGCGTCGTATTCTCGGTGAAGGTGAGTTCGAGCCGCGATGGCCCCTGAGGCAGGTACAGTCGGCTCGAGACCAGCGCGCCGTCCGGACCGAACACCGTCTCGACGCGGCCCACAACCTGGCCCGCCTGCCGCACCAGCGCCGTGAGCCCGGGTGTGGCGCCCGTATTCCGCACGTACTCGACCGTGTCGGCACCGAACACGTACTGCCACGCCGTGAGGCTGTCCGCGACGCTGCCCGTGAGCTCGGCCGCGTCCGGCGGCCGTCGCGCCACGCCGAGCATGGCCCACAACAACGGGTAGCTGGGGATGATCTTCTCGATCACATCCTTGCGCGAGACCCAGAGCGCCGTATCGCCAAGCACCATCGCCGAGGTGCGCTTCGCGCCGAGCGGGCCGGCCATGTCCAGCCGCAACGAGTCCGGCGGGGCAATGCGCGCGTTCCCGCCGCCGCCGACACCCTCGTCCGGACTCTTGAAAGACCACTTGAAGCGATGACCCTGATTCGACGTCGGCTCGGTGCGGCCCACCCAGGCCAGCACGCTGTCGCGCGCCGCCGGAGCCAGACCCGCCGGCAGTACCGTGCGCAGCGTGGGCCCGTAGTTCGGCGCGCACCCGGCCACCGTCAGCGCAAGATAGGCGAGGGCCGCACGACGGTCAAGCGGAAACCGTTGCAATTTCACGATTTAGCAATCCACCTTTCAATCATGTCAGCGCCGGATCGTGCGGATCATATCGCCTTGGAGCACGCGCAGCAGGGTGCCGTGACCCGCCACCACCTTGCCGAAGACGGTGAAGGTGCCGTCGAGATGAGGCTGCGGACTCACGTTCACGAACCACTGGCTGCCGCCGGTATCGGGTCCCGACAGTGCCATTCCCAGCATCATGCCCTCGAAGCGGCGGCGGTTGAGCTCGTCGCGGATGGCAGTGCCAGGCCCGCCGTTGCCATCTCCACGGGGGTCGCCGTCCTGCACTACGAAGTTGGGGACTACCCGATGAAACCGAAGCCGGTCGAAATAGTGCCGGTCCACGAGCGCCAGGAAGTTCGCGACGGTGAGCGGTGCCTCGTAGCCGAACAGCTCCAGCTCGACAGTGCCCTTCTGGTCCACCTCGAGGAAGACATGCTGCGCGCGCTCGGGACTCGTCGGCAGCAGGAAGCGTCGCACGATCTCGCGGTAGTCGAGCCCCGAGCGCCCGGTGCTGATGGGCCACGCCGGACCCCATCGCGCTGCGGCCTCGGGCCAGTTCTCCTCCGCCCAGCGCCGCACCACGTAGTCGTCGGGACGACGCGCCGTGCGCAGGAACTCGCTCTCGACGCGTGCCTTCCCGGCGGGCGTGGCCTTGGCGATGCCCGCGAGCGCCTCGAGCGCATTGATGCCGGCATCGGGAAACGAATCCGTCGCCGACATGCGCACGATCCCGGCGAGCGCCGGTACATCGCCGGGATCGGCGGCGCGGCCCAGGGCCGCAGCGGCCTGTGCCCGGACCATGGCGTCATGATGCGAGGTGACGCCGCGTGCCACGCCCAGCAGCGGCGGCGGAGCACCCTCCGCCCCGGCGAGCCACCCCTGCAGCGTCGCGGCCAGCACGCGACCGTCGGCGTCCTTCAGGAACGGCGTTGCGCCGGGCTCGCCGAGATACTGCGCGCTCGCCTCGGCCACGACCGCACGCTCCCGCCAGTCCTTCGACACGGCCCACGGCGCCGCTGACGTCCGAAAGGCAGCGGTGTCGACGTGCGCGAGCGCAACGAGCGCGACCCGGCGCATGGCGAAGCTTCGCTTCTCGTCGGCGAGTCGGACGAGCGTCGCCGCGGCATCGGGGCCGCCGAGTTCGCCCAGCGTCTCGATGGCTTGCACCGCGACCGTCGGCATGGCGTCGTTCACGAGCGGTGCCACCCGCCGGGCATCCGAGGGACGATGAAAGCTTCCGAGCGAGCGCAGTGCGTTGATGCGTACCTGCGGGTCGCCATTGTCGAGCGCGCGCGAAAGCAGATCGGCGATCGTGCCGGCGCCGACGCGGGCGGAGTCGGCGAAGGTCTTCGTGAGATTTCGTGCGGCAGCGGCCTGCACCGAGGCGCTCTTGTCCAGCAATGCCGCGGGCATGCGGTCCCCCAGCATCGGGGCCGCACTGCGCAGGCGGCCAAGCGCATAGACGCTGCGCCAGCGCAGGTCCTCGAGCGAATCGGTGAGGAAGGGCAGCAGCGCGTTCACCGGTGCGCGCCGGCCAAGTCGCCACGCGTCACCTACCATCCGGGCCAGGACGGGCGCAGGATCCACGACCTGCAGCTTTTCACGGCCGGTGAGGACCGACGCGTAGAAGTCGGCGGCCGGCTGCCCGCCGATGCGCGCGAGCGCCGTCGCCATCTCGGCGGCGCTCTCCCCATCGAGCATGGGTGGCGTGGTCAGGCGGCGGATGACCGGCGCCACCGCGCCCGAATCACCCACCAGTCCCAGCGAGAACGCGCCCG
>JBJMOZ010000171.1:0-5899 GCA_045803465.1 Gemmatimonadales bacterium
CATGGTGCAGCATGCCGAGCTCGAGGCACTGCTCGTGTGCTCGCCGAATCACCTGCACGAGTCACACGTGCTGGCCGCCCTGTCCGCGGGTCTCCACATCCTCGTCGAGCGGCCAATGGCGATGAACGCCGCGTCCGCGCAGAAGCTGGCGCGTGCGGCGGAGAAACGCGGCCGCGTGCTGATGGTCGGCATGAATCACCGCTACCGGCCCGACGTGCAGCTGGTGCGCAGCTTCGTCCAGAGCGGCGAGCTGGGGCAGATCGACAGTGTTCGCGGCAGCTGGCACCTCTTCAAGCCGAGCCGGCAGCAGGCCCAGTGGCGGCAGCGCCGGGACACGGCGGGCGGAGGGGTGTTGCTCGATCTGGGCCTTGGCATGCTCGACCTGGGCCTCTGGCTCGCTGGCAATCCCGTGCCAGTGCGCGCGAGTGCCACGTGGGACGAGCCCGCCCGGGAACGCGGCGTGGAGCAATCGGGCGCCGCCTTCGTCGTGTGCGAGAACGGCACCTCGATCTTCTTCGATGTGACGTGGCATCACGTGGGGCCGGGCGAGCGCTTCGGGATGGGCCTGCGCGCCTCCAAGGGCACGGCTTCCATCAATCCGCTCAGCGTCTGGAAGGAACTCCACGGCGTGCCCACCGATGTGTCGCCAACGGGCTCGACCAGCCGCGAGACGGCATTCACGCTTTCCTACCGTGCGGAGTGGGCGCACTTCCTGGCCGCCGTGGCGGGGGAGGTGCAGGCGCCCGACCTCGCCGATCTCGTGCTCCTGCACAAGGTGATGGACGCGATCTATCGCTCCGCGGCCGAGGGGAAGGACATTTCGCTGTGAGGTGGCTCGGGCGCGCCACGGCGGCACTGGTCGCCGTGGTGGTCCTGACCCTCCCCGTGCAGGCGCAGACCTCCGCCACTCCGGGCGACTCGCTCGAGGTGGCGTTGCTCACGTTCGGGCCCGGCGAAGCGGCCTGGGAAAAGTTCGGGCACAATGCGATCGTCATCGTCGATCGCGCCACCGGCCAGGCGAAAGCCTACGACTATGGCCGGTTCGACTTCCGGCAGGAAAACTTCATCCTGCGCTTCGTGCAGGGCCGGATGTGGTACGCGATGGGCAGTGGTCGGGCGCAGCGCTACCTCGATGTCTACACGCGTGCCGACCGCTCCGTCTGGGTGCAGGAGCTCGCCATGACGCCGGTACAGAGAGCCGCGCTGCGCGATTTCCTCGAGTGGAATGACACCGACGAGCATCGCGATTACCACTACGACTACTATCTCGACAACTGCTCCACGCGCGTGCGCGATGCGCTCGACCGCGTGCTGGGTGGCGCGATCGCGGCACAGTTCGACACCCTCGTCACGACCGCGAGCTTTCGTTGGCACACCGCCCGGCTCACCTCGGGCGATCCGTTGCTCTACACCGGGCTCATGCTCGGGCTCGGCCACCCCACCGATCGACGCATCACGGCATGGGAAGAGATGTTCCTGCCGGTGCAACTGATGGAGCACCTGCGCGCGGTCACCGTGCCCGACAGCATGGGCCGGCCGGTGCCGCTCGTGCGCGTGGAGCAGCAGGTACACCGGTCGTCACGCTATGCCGAGCCCGAGGCACCGCGCCGCCTGGTGCTGCCGTTCCTGGTGGTGGGGGTGCTGCTGGGATTGCTGCTCTGGCGCACGGGACGAAGCGCATCACGCGCGGGCCAGTTGCTGTTCGCCGCGCTCGGCAGCGTGTGGAGCGTCGTCGCAGGACTCGGCGGCGTCGTGCTGCTCGGCCTGTGGCTGCTCACCGACCACGTTGCGGCGCACGAAAATGCAAGCGTGCTGCTGCTCTCACCGCTGTCGCTCGCATTGGTGGTGCTCCTGCCGCTCGCCGTGCGCGGCAGGGCGGGAGCCGGTCGTGCCGCACTCGGTTCGGCAATGTTGGTGGCCGCACTCGCTGCGCTCGCCCTCGTCACGCTCGGCTGGCCGGCGCTTCGACAGCCCAACCCGGAATTGATCGCCCTCATCCTGCCGCTGCACGCCGGACTGCTCGCCGGCGTGGCGGCGCTGGTACGGGCATCGGTGCCGAACCGAGCCTGAGGCGCGCAAGGCTCAGCGCACCCGCGCTGCGGCCTCCTTCGCGTCGGCGAAGCCGGGCGCCGCATCGAGCGCCGCCTGAAAGTGCTTCGCCGCCGCGGAACGGTCGCCCGCCTCCTCGGCCGCGAGTCCCTGACTGAAGGCGATCACCGCCGACGTCGGCAGGGCTGGGCTCTCTGCCGGTGCCGCCAGGCTCAATTCGGTCAGGATCTGGCGCGCGAGCGACTGGACGGCACGGTGCAGCTGGTCGCGGCTCTGCAGTTTCGGGTCGTCATTGCTGACGGCCTTCAGGAACCGCCCGCTGGACGCGTCCACGATCCGCGCGTTCACGCGGACCTTCCCATACGCATCGACGAAGTTGCCGAGCACGACGTAGCGCGCACCCACCAGGGCACCGATGCGCTGCGCCGACGCGGCATCGAGGCGCGTGGGCGGCACGGTGCGCTTGCCGAGCGCCTCGCCGGTCTTGCCGCGATCGGCGAGCTGGCCGGCGGGGCTGCGGGCGAGCTCCGAGGCGAGCAGCTGCGCGAGGCCCGACTCGAGCGCCACATACGTCTCGGGCGGGAGGCCGAACGACTGCTCGTTCTGGAACGGCAGGACCGCGAAGGTGGCCCGATCCTGCTGGGCGGCAAGGGGCGCCAGGGCGATCGAACAGGCGGCGAGTGAGAGCGTCAGCGAGCGCATCGAAGCTCCTGGAAAACGGGACGATCCTGCATCCGCACAGAGCATACCCCCGACCCGGCATCCCGGAAACCCTTTCGGGGCTTGCAGTTGCGGAGTGACCTCGGGGTGTGGCCGTCCGCGTTCCGGGGCAGGGCGGACAACCATCCGCCGCATGCTGCGGCTTGCTTCAGGCCCCCGAAGCCTATATAATTCAAGGCTTTATCGGACGGCGCTCGCGAGAACTCCGGGCGCCGCGGAACGACACCAGTACTCCCAAGGAGCGACCCCGTGAAGGCCGATCTGCATCCCGTGTACAAGACGCTCAGCGTGGTCTGCGCCTGCGGCAACAAGTTCGAGACACGCTCGACGTCGAACAACATCCACGTCGAAGTGTGCTCGCAGTGCCACCCGTACTTCACCGGCAAGCAGCGCATGCTCGACACCGCCGGTCGTGTCGACCGCTTCCGCCGCAAGTACGGCAACACCGCCGACACCGCCGCGAAGGGCTGATCGATGGAACCGCGACTCCGCTTCGCGCTTGCGCGAGCGGAGGAACTCGCGGCCGAGATGTCCAACCCGGATCTCGCCCGCGACCCCGCGAAGATCAAGGCCCTGGGGCGTGAACACGCGAGACTCGAGCCGGTCGTGCGTCTGCACGACCGGCTCGAACGTCTTCGCGACGAGCTCGGCCAGGCCATCGAGATGAGCGATGATGCCGACGCGGAGTTCGCCGAGATGGCCCGCACCGACGTGACGCGACTGCGCCCCGAGGTCGAACAGCTCCAACAGGCGCTGCACGACGCCCTCATGCCCCGTGATCCGCTGGACGATCGCGACGCCATCCTCGAGATCCGCGCCGGCACCGGCGGCGACGAGGCCGGACTCTTTGCCGGCGAGTTGGTGCGGCTCTACACCCGCTTCGCTGAGCGCCACGGACTCACGGTCGAGTCCATCTCGCTGAGCGACGGCAACATGGGCGGCGTGAAGGAAGCGGTCTTCGCCGTGCGCGGGCCGGACGCGTACGGCCTGCTGCGCCGCGAGTCGGGCGTGCACCGGGTGCAGCGGGTGCCCGCCACCGAGACGCAGGGGCGCATCCACACGTCCGCCGCCACCGTGGCCGTGCTGCCGGAAGCGGAGGAGATCGACGTGAAGATCGATCCGCAGGACCTGAAGATCGACGTCTTCCGATCGTCGGGACCCGGCGGCCAGAGCGTCAACACCACCGACAGCGCCGTGCGCATCACCCACCTGCCGAGCGGCATCGTGGTGTCGCAGCAGGACCAGAAATCGCAGCTGCAGAACAAGCTCAAGGCGATGGAGGTGCTGCGCGCACGCCTGCTCGACCGGATGATCGCCGAGCAGGAGGCCGCGCGCTCGTCGGAGCGGCGCGCCCAGGTGGGCACCGGCGACCGGTCGGCGAAGATCCGCACCTACAACTTCCCGCAGAGCCGCGTGACGGACCATCGCATCAACGTGTCGACCTACGACATCAACGGGTTCATGGACGGGCGCATCGACGAGATGGTGGATGCGTTGCGCATGGCGAGCCGCGAAGAGAACGATGCCGGTGACGACGTCTCCTTCGCTCACTGACGTCCTCGCGGCCGCGCGCGACAGCTTCGCGCACGCCGGCGTCGACGATCCGTCGCGAGAGGCGCTGCGGCTGTGGGCCGACCTCGCCGACGAGCCGCGGGGCATGGCCCGGCTGCGGCGCGACGTGCACGTGTCCTCGGAACTCGCCGACCGGTTCCGTGCGGCCGTGGCGCGACGCGCGAGTGGGGAACCGCTGGCCTATGTTTCCGGACGCGCGGGCTTCCGTCACCTGGAGCTGCGCGTCGACCGGCGGGCGCTCATCCCGCGGCCTGAAACCGAGGGTCTCGTCGAGCTTGCCCTCGGGCGGGTGCGCACCGGGACGGCGGCCGACATCGGCACGGGCACGGGTTGCGTGGCGCTGAGTATGAGGCAGGAGGGTGCCTTCGGCCGGATCGTCGGCGTGGATGCGAGTCCGGACGCACTCGCATTGGCCCGGGCGAACGCCGCCGCGACGGGTCTCGACGTCACGTGGCTGCAGGGCGACCTCACCGCGCCGCTCGCGGACGCGAGCCTGGACCTGCTGGTCTCGAACCCGCCCTACCTCACCGAGGCCGAATGGGCGGGGCTCGAGGAGGGCGTGAAGGCGTGGGAGCCGGCAATGGCACTGCACAGCGGCCCGGATGGACTTGCCGCGACGCGCCGGCTGCTCGACGATGGACAGCGAGTGCTGAGGCAGGGTGGCTGGATCGCCCTGGAGATCGACATGGCGCGCGCGGCGGACGTCGCCGCGCTCGCCCATGGTGCCGGCTGGCGGAACGTGGTGGTGGAACGAGACCTCTTCGGACGCGAGCGCTACCTGCTCGCGCAAAGGAGCGAGAGATCGTGATCTGGGACAAGGCACAGGAGCTCGGCCGCATGATCGGCCAGTCGGACGAGTATCGCGCGCTCCGGCGCGCCGAGCAGTCGTTGCGCGGGGACGAGGAAACGCAGAAGAAGCTCGATCGCATCTCCACGCTCGCGCGGCAGGTCGACACGGCGATCGCGCAGGGCCAGATGCCCGACGAAGCCACCACGCTCGAGTACGAGACGGCGGTCCGGGAGCTCGAGACCAGCGGCATCGGCCAGCAGTACGTCGTCTCGCGGGCGAACTTCGAGAAGTACATGCAGAAGGTGAACGAGCAGATCAGCGCCGGCATGGAGCAGGGCGCCGCGAGCAGCATCATCACCCTGTCATGAGCCGCGCCGGCTGCTTCGTGGTCCTCGAGGGCCCCGAGGGCGCCGGCAAGAGCACGCTCGCACAGGCGCTGCTGGCCAAGGCGCGCGAGGCGGGTATACAAGTGACCGCGGTGCGCGAGCCGGGCGGCACGCCGGCCGGCGAGGCGGCGCGGCAGATCCTGCTGGATCATGCGCATCCCGTGGGCCCGGAGGCGGAATTGTTCCTGGTGCTGGCCGCGCGAGCCGAACTGGTGCGGCACGTCATCCGGCCCGCGCTCGACTCTGGTCACCTGGTGCTGGCCGACCGGTTCGAGCTTTCGACCCATGCCTACCAGGTCGCGGGGCGTGGACTGCCGGCCGAGACGGTGGCGATGGCCAATCGGCTCGCCACCGGGGGACTCGCGCCCGATCTCACGCTGGT
>JBJMOZ010000195.1:0-3569 GCA_045803465.1 Gemmatimonadales bacterium
CCACGCTCTTCACCGGCAGGTCGTTCTTCACCGTGAGGACCAGCGGTCCCTTGGCCACCGACGCCACCGCCGAGAATCCCGCCACCGGGTCGTACGGAAGGCTCGCCTGGACCGCGGCAGCGGTCGTGAAGGAGGACGACACGAAGAGGAGCGTGTAGCCGTCCGGCGCGGCCCGGTTCACGATCGCCGAGCCGATCGAGCCGCTGGCGCCCGGCTTGTTGTCGATGATCACCGGCTGCTTCCAGGCTTCCGAAAGCTTCTTGCCGACGGCGCGCGCGAAGACGTCGTTGGATCCGCTCGGCGGATACGGGACGACGATCGTCACGGGTTTCAGGGGGAACTGCTGCGCCCACGCGGACGCGGCCGAAAGCAAGAGTCCCGCGATCCAAAGCTTTTTCACCGTTCGCCTCCTTTTGCGATCGGACATTCTGGCAGTAAAGTCGGTCCCATGGCCGCACACGCGCCCTCTACATACATCTCCTTCGAGGCGCTGCGCGATTTCGCCGCCGCGGCCTTCGAGCGCGTGGGCCTGCGCCCGCGCGACGCGCTCGCCGTCGCCGAGCTGATCGCCGAGGCCGAGCTGCAGGGCTCCGAGGGCCACGGCATCATGCGCATGCCGCACTACGTCCGGCGCATCAGGGCGGGCGGCGTCAACGTGGCACCCAACATCCGCGTGGTCGAGGAACGCGCCGCCATGGCGCTGGTCGACGGCGACAACGGCATGGGCCACCTGGTCATGAAGCGCGCGGCCGAAGTCGCCATCGACAAGGCGCGCACGGCGGGCTCGGCGTGGGTGGGCACGCGCTGGAGCAACCACGCGGGCCCCGCTTCCCTCTATGCGCGCATGCCTCTTGCCGAGGGAATGATCGGCTTGTACCTCGCCGTCGGGAGCGCCAACCACCTGCCGCCCTGGGGCGGCCTCGACATGCTGCTCTCCACGAACCCCATTTCGGTCGCGATCCCCACGCTGGAGGAGCCCCCGGTGGTGCTCGACATGGCGACCACCGTGGCGGCCATGGGCAAGGTGAAGACGAAGATGCAGCGCGGCGAGCCGCTTCCCGAGGGCTGGATGGTCGATCGCGAGGGCAAGCCCCTCACCGACTCGAAGCGCGGCTTCGAGGGCCTTCTGCTGCCGATCGGTGGCTACAAGGGCTACGGCCTGTCGCTCATCTTCGGGCTCCTCGCCGGCACGCTCAACGGCGCGGCCATGGGCAAGGACGTGGTCGACTTCAACGTGGACGACACGACGCACACCAATACCGGCCAGGCGATCCTCGCGATCGATCCGGCGGCCTTCGGCGACCCGACCGAGTTCCGGCGGCGGGTAGACTCGTTGGTGCGCGACCTGCGGGCGAGCGAGCGCATGCCCGGCGTCGAGCGCATCTGGATGCCGGGCGAACAGAGCCACGCGAAGCGCGTGGAAGGCCGCAGCCGCGGAATTCCGATCGTGCCGGCGCTGCGCGCGAGCCTCGACAAGCTCGCGGCCGAGCTCGGCATCCAACCCCTACCCGGAGCACACACGTGAACGCCTTCCGATTCGCAGCCGCCCTCGCCCTCGGCGCTTCCACCGTGGTCGCCGGCCAGGACTATCCGTCGAGGCCGATCAAGTTCATCGCTCCGCTCGCCGCCGCGAGCGCCGTGGACGCGGCCGCGCGCGTCGTGGCCGCGAAGATGTCCGAGAACATGGGCCAGCAGATCGTGGTCGAAAACCTGCCTGGCGCCGCGGGACTCATCGGCGCCGACCGCGTCGCCAAGGCCGCGCCCGACGGCTATACGTTCGGGGCGTTCAACGACAGCGTGATGACGATGGTGCCGAACATGCACGACAAGATGCCATGGGACACGCTCAAGGATTTCGATCCCGTGTCCCTCGTGGGCACCATCGAATGGGGCCTGGTCGTCGGCGTCGACAAGCCCTACAAGAGCGCCGGCGAGCTGATCGCGGCCGCCAAGGCAGCGCCCGGCAAGATCGACTACGGCTCGGGCGGCAACGGCAGCCCGCAGCACGTCGGCATGGCGCTCTTCGCGTCGACCGCCGGCATCCAGATGCAGCACGTGCCCTACAAGGGCGCGACGCAGGCGGCGGTGGGCGTGGCCGGCGGCGAGGTAGCGGCCGCCTTCCAGGGGCTGGGCACGGTGACGCCGCTGATCCAGGCCGGAAAGCTGCGGCTTATCGGCGTGGCCACGCCGCAGCGCATGGCCACGCGCCCGGAGGTTCCCACCGTCGCGGAATCGGGGCTTCCGGGGTACCAGTTCAACTCCTGGTTCGCGGTCTACGCGCCGGCGGGAACGCCCAGGGCGATGGTCAATCGGCTGAGCGAGGAGATTCGCAAGGCTCTCGCCGATCCCGGCGTGCGCGAGAAGCTCACGCAGCAGGGCTTCACCATCCGCGGCTCCACGCCCGAGGAGCTGGGAAGCGCCACGCGCGAGCAGCTGGCGAGGTACCAGAAGCTCATGAAGGAGGCCGGCATCAAGGCCGATTGAGTCCACGCGATGGCGCACCTCGAGCTGGACACCCTCACGAAGCGCTATCCGGGCGTGACCTCGGTCGACCACATCGACCTCGCGGTCGATCCGGGCGAGTTCATCTGCCTGCTGGGGCCGTCGGGCTGCGGCAAGACCACGACATTGAGGATGCTCGCGGGATTCCTCGAGCCCGACGAGGGCCGCATCCGCGTGGGCGGCAAGGTCATCTCCGAGCCCGGCAAGGTCGTGGCTCCGGAGCGCCGCAACATGGGCATGATCTTCCAGAGCTACGCGGTCTGGCCGCACATGACCGTGCGCGACAACGTGGCCTATGGCCTGCGGATGCGCGGCGTGGCCGCGGCGGAAACCACCCGGCGCACCGACGCGGCACTGGCGGCGACCAAGCTCTCCGAGCTCGCGGCACGCTATCCGGCGGAGCTCTCCGGCGGCCAGCAGCAACGCGTGGCGCGGGCGCGCGCGCTCGCTCCCAATCCCGACATCCTGCTGCTCGACGAGCCGCTCTCCAACCTCGACGCCAACCTGCGCGGCGACATGCGCCTGGAGATCCGGCGCCTGCACGACGAGTTCCGCAACACCTCGATCTACGTCACCCACGACCAGCTCGAGGCGATGACGATGGCCGACCGCATCGTGGTGATGAACGCCGGGCGCATCGAGCAGATCGGCACGCCGCAGGACGTCTACGACCGCCCGAACTCGAAGTTCGTGGCGAAGTTCATCGGTGGCAGCAACGTGCTGGATGCGAAGCACGTTGCCGGCAACGAGGTGAGCGTCGGCGGCCATGCCCTGCACGTGGGCGAGGGCGAGTTCGCCGGCCCCGGGCGCGACATGAGCGTCTGCGTGAAGATGTACGACATCGAGATCCTGGCGGACGGCGCTCCCGGCATGGGCAACAATGTGCTCACGGGCGTCGTGAGGAGCCATGCGTACCTCGGCAGCCATCGCGACTACGTCGTGGATGTAGGCCAGGATCTCCTGGTCGCCGCTCCCCCGACGCTCGAGATCGCGCCGGGATCGAAGGTGAAGGTCAGGCTGCGCGCGGAACGCTGCCGCGGTCTGGCGCGATAGACAACACGAGGAGG
>JBJMOZ010000207.1:0-4475 GCA_045803465.1 Gemmatimonadales bacterium
TCCGCACCCGAGCCTCGTCCAGATCCTCGAGCCCACCTACGGCGTCATCACCTACCAGGAACAGGTGATGCGCATCGCGAACGTGCTGGCGGGCTTCTCGCTCGCCGAAGCCGACGTGCTGCGCAAGGCCGTGGGCAAGAAGGATGCGGAGCTGATCCGGAAGGAACTGGGCAAGTTCGTCGAGCGCGCCGTGGCGCTCGGGATCGAGCCGAAGCTGGCCAACGAGCTCTCGGCGCAGATCGAGACGTTCGGCCGGTACGGGTTCAACAAGTCGCACTCGGTGGCGTACTCCGTGCTGTCGTACCAGACGGCGTGGCTCAAGGCGCACTACCCGGCCGAGTTCATGGCGGCGCTGCTCTCGTCGGAAATCGGCAGCACGGACAAGGTGGTGCAGTACATCAACGAGGCGCGGGAGCTCAAGTGCGAGATCCTCCCGCCGGACGTGAACGAGTCGGGCTTCAAGTTCACTGTGGTGAGCGATCGCCGCATCCGCTTCGGCCTGGGCGCCGTGCGGAACGTGGGCGAGGGGGCCATCGAGTCGATCATCGCCGGCCGCGCCGAGGGCCGCTACGAGACGCTGGCCGACCTCGCGGAGCGCATCGACCTCCGCCTGTGCAACAAGCGCGTGGTGGAATCGCTCATCGCGGCCGGCGCCTGCGACTCGCTCGGCGGCCACCGCAAGCAGCTGCTCGAGGCGCTCGATCGCGCGCTGCAGGAGGCGCAGCTGCGGCAGGCCGAGCGCGAGGCCGGCCAGGCGTCGCTGTTCGGCGAGGAGGCGAGCCCCGAGGCGCCGCGCCAGACCGGCCTGCCCGACGTGCCGCCGTGGACCGAGGCGGAGCGCCTGGCGCGCGAGAAGGAGGTGATCGGGTTCTTCATCTCCGGCCACCCGCTGGAGCGCTACCGCAACGAGGCGTTGTTGTTCGGCTCGCGCACCACCGCCACGCTGCACGAGTGGAGCGAGCACCCCGTGACGATCGCGGCCGTGATGACCCAGGTGAAGCGGCAGATCTCCAAGAAGACCGGCAAGGAGTACGCGCGGCTCGTGCTCGAGGACTTCCACGGCACCGCCGAGGCCATCTGCTTCCCCGAGGCGTGGGCCAAGCTCAACCAGACCATCCTGCCGGATGCGTCGCTCCTGCTCACGGGCGGCTACAGCGACCGCGATCGAGGCGAGGACCGGGCGCCGTTCATCATCGAATCGGCCCGGCCGCTGCAGGAGCTCCGGGACACCGGCGCCTTCGCGCTCAGCGTACGCTGGCAGCTCCCGTCGGCCCCGCCGCCGGAGAAGGTGCGGGCCATCGCCCGGATCTGCACCGCCCACCCGGGGCCGATGCCGCTCTATATTGACTGGACCGACGGCAACGGCGAGGCGGTGCGGCTCCGGTCGCGCAGCATCCGGGTCGCCCTCGAGGAAGACCTCGTGCAGGGCCTCCGCGAGCTCGTGGGGCCCGACGCCATTCACTACATCCGGGCCAACTGACCCATGCCGCCCTCCGCGTATACGCTCGACTTCGAGAAGCCGCTGCAGGAGCTCGACCGCCAGATCGAGGAGCTCAAGCGCCTCGGCGAGGAGCGGCAGATCGACGTCACCACCGAGCTCAGGCTGCTCACCGAGAAGCTGACCACGGTGCGCGAGGAGATCTACAAGAACCTCACGCCGATCCAGCGCGTGATGGTCGCACGGCACCCCCGCCGGCCGTACACGCTGGACTACCTGAGCACCATCTTCACCGACTTCATCGAGCTGCACGGCGACCGGCTCTACATGGACGACCCGGCCATCGTGGGCGGCTGGGCGCGGCTGGGCGGCGCGTCGGTGATGGTCATCGGCCACCAGAAGGGGCGTGACACCCGCGACAACATCAAGCGCAACTTCGGCATGCCCCACCCCGAGGGGTACCGGAAGGCGCTCCGCCTCATGCAGCTCGCCGCGCGGTTCGGCGCCCCGATCATCACGCTCATCGACACGCCCGGCGCCTACCCGGGCCTCGGCGCCGAGGAGCGCGGCCAGTCGGAGGCCCTCGCGCGCAACATCCTCGAGATGTCGCTGCTGCCGGTGCCGATCGTGGCGGTGGTGGTGGGCGAGGGCGGCTCGGGCGGCGCGCTGGCACTCGGCGTGGCCGACCGCATCCTGATGTTCGAGAACTCGGTGTATTCGGTCATCTCGCCCGAGGGCTGCGCCGCCATCCTGTGGAAGGACGCCGGACAGCGCGAGCGCGCCGCGGAGGCGCTCAAGCTCACCGCGAGCGACCTCGAGCGGCTCAAGGTCATCGACGAGACGATCCCCGAGCCCGTGGGTGGCGCGCACGTCGATCCCGACGCCACCGGCGAGAACCTGCGCGCGGCGCTGCTGCGGAACCTCACCGAGCTGCGCAAGCTCAAGCCCGAGAAGCTCGTCAAGCGTCGCGCCGAGAAGTTCGCCGCGATGGGAGACTTCGCCGAAGCCTGATGCCGCAGACCATCGAGGTCCGCTTCAAGGGCACCCGCCGCGCCTTCTTCCGCTGGCCCCAGGACGACGCACCGCTGCGTCTCGAGGAAGTCGTCGTCGTGCCCGTCGAGCGCGGGCTCGACCTCGGGCGCGTCTCGGCCGTGGGCGCCGTGGCGGAGAAGAAGTGCGGCGGCTGCTCCACCTGTGGCACCGGTGACGCGCCGGCCGCCGCCGTTGCCGCCGCCACCGCCGACCTTCCCACCGTGGTACGCCGCGCCGCGCCCGAGGAGGTCAAGCTGGGCCGCGAGCTGCGCCTGGCCGAGGAGGAGGATCGCCGTCGCGTGGTGCAGAAGGTGCGCGAGCACAAGCTGGACATGAAGATCAGCGATCTCGAGTGGCAGTGGGACCGGCAGCGTCTGACGATCTACTTCACCTCCGAGCAGCGCGTGGACTTCCGCGCGCTCGTGCGCGACCTCGCGAGCGCCTTCCGCACCCGCATCCAGCTGCTGCAGATCGGCGTGCGTGACGAGGCCGCGCGCATCGGCGGGGTGGGACGCTGCGGCAAGGAATTCTGCTGCTCCACCTGGCTGACCGAGCTCTCGCCGGTCAACCTGTCGCTCGCCAAGGACCAGCACCTCTCCCTCAATCCCTCGCAGATCTCCGGCGGCTGCGGACGCCTCCTCTGCTGCCTCAAGTACGAGCATGCCTTCTACGCGTCGCAGCGCAAGCGCTTCCCGCGCGAGGGCAAGACGATCACCACGCTGCGCGGCGGCGAGCGCGTCGTGGCCGTGGACATCTTCCGCGAACGCGTCTTCCTCCGCGGATCGGAGGAGGCGAGGGTGCTGCCGCTGGTCGAGCTGCAGGAGGAAATGGAGCAGGCGGGGCGGCGCGACGGCGCGACGGCCGGAAGCGAGAGCACGGCGGCCGCGGCACCAGTGCAGCGCACGGCGCCTGCCGCACGGCCTCGTCGTGACCCGCCGCCTGCCGCCGTGCAGGAGCCGCCTCCCGCCGCGCCACCGTCTCACGCGCCCGACGAGGGCGCCGAAGCCGCCGAGGCGGCCGCTGAAGGTGCCGGCCCCAGGAAGAAGCGTCGTCGGCGCCGGCGACGCGGTCCGCGCCCCGAGGGCGGGGAGAGCGGCGGCGCTTCCACCCCCGAGGCCTGAGTGTCGTCCTACTTCCTCACCACCGCCATCGACTATGCGAACGGCGAGCCGCACCTGGGGCACGCGTTCGAGAAGATCGGCGCCGACTGCATCGCACGCTGGCATCGCCTGAAGGGCGACGACGTGTGGTTCCTCGTCGGCATGGACGAGCACGGCCAGAAGGTGGCGCAGGCCGCCGCGAGCGAGCAGCTGTCACCGCAGGCGTACACGGACCTGATCGCGGCCCGTTTCGAGGCGATGTGGGACCGTCTCGGCATCTCGCGCGACCAGTTCATCCGCACCACCGCGTCCGAGCACAAGGCGGGCGTGCAGGAGCTCATCGAGCGCATCTTCGAGCGCAACCCCGGCGACTTCTACGAGCGCGCGTACGAGGGGATGTACTGCGTGGGTTGCGAGGCGTTCAAGCAGGACGGCGAGATCGTCGACGGCAAGTGCGTGCTGCACCCCACGCGCACGCTGGAGCTGGTGCAGGAGCGCAACTGGTTCTTCCGCCTGTCGCGCTACCAGGACTTCCTCTCCGACCTGCTCGAGCGGCAGCCCCAGTTCCTGCAGCCCGAGAGCCGCCGCAACGAGATCCTGGGCCTGCTGCGGCAGGGGCTCGAGGACATCTCGGCCAGCCGCTCGCGCTTCAGCTGGGGCGTGCCGTTCCCCCGCCCCACCTCGACGGGCGAGGTGCAGACCACCTACGTGTGGTTCGATGCGCTGCCGAACTACTGGACCGCGACTCGTTTCGCCGGGTCGCGTGCGCCGTGGCCCGCGCAGCTGCACGTCATCGGCAAGGACATCACCCGGTTCCACTGCGTGATCTGGCCCGCGATGCTGCACGCCGCCGGCCTGCCGCTTCCCGAGCGGGTGTGGGCGCATGGGTTCATCTACCTGGGCGG